>JBBRFQ010000043.1:0-23417 GCA_038224035.1 Gemmatimonadales bacterium | reverse complement strand
GACCGTCTCCGGCATGGTGCTCAAGCGCAAGGGCGAAGATTCGCGTCGGGTGATTGCGGGCGTGCTCGAGCGGCTTGAGGAGGTGCGTGCCACGCTGCCGTCGCACGTCACGATCACACCGTTCTACGATCAAAGCGCGCTTGTGACGCGTACTACGCACACGATCCTGAGCAATCTCACGCTCGGTGGGGTGTTGGTCGTGGCCGTGCTGTTTCTGTTCCTTCGAGATGTCCGCGCGTCACTGTTGGTCGCGAGCGTGATCCCGCTGAGCATGTTGATCGCCTTCGCGGCCATGTGGGCGACTGGTGCGTCGGCGAATCTCATGAGCCTCGGCGCCCTCGACTTCGGATTGCTCGTTGACGGCGCCATCGTGATGGTGGATCAGTTTGTGCGCCAGTTCGAGGGACAGCACTCGGTGATGGCGGAGGGCGTCACACCGGAGCAGCGCCGCGAGCGCCTGCGACGTTCGGCGGTTGAAGTGGCGCGTCCCGTGCTCTTCGGCGTCTCGATCATCGTCGCCGTGTACATCCCGATCTTCACACTCGATGGTATGGAAGGCCGCATGTTCCGGCCCATGGCCTTCACCGTGGTGGTGGCCGTGCTCGGTTCGCTTGTGCTGGCACTGACGTACGTGCCAGCCATGGCCGCACGCGTGCTCAAGCCGGTGGCACGGAAGCCGTCGCCGGGATTCGACACACTCGTGTCTGCGTATGGTCACGCGCTCGACAAAACGCTGCATCATCCGCGTCTCGTGGTGGCCGGTGCGGCGGTGCTAATCGTCGGTGCGCTGCTGGTGCTGCGCAGCACCGGCACCGAGTTCATGCCGCGACTCGACGAAGGTGCGATTCTCGTGAACACGCGTCAGCTGCCAAGCACCTCGCTCGAGGACGCGATGCATCTGGCGAAAGCGGCTGAGACGATCGTCAAGCAGTTTCCTGAGGTGATCACCACGATCACCAAGCAGGGACGCCCCGATCTGGCCACGGAAGCGATGGGACTGTTCGAAGGCGACATGTACGTGCCGCTGCTTCCGCGCGATCAGTGGACGACGGCGAAGACACGCGAAGGGTTGGTCGCGGCGTTCGACTCCGCACTGCGCGTGATCCCCGGTCTCGATGTGGCGTTCACACAGCCCATGGCGATGCGACTCGATGAGGCAGAGAGTGGCATCAAGACCGACCTTGGCGTCAAAGTGTTCGGCTCGGACCTCGATCAGCTTCACACGGTTGCGGAACGGATTCGTGACGTGGTCGCGCGTGTCGACGGCGCAGCGGATGTCATGGTGGAAGTGAGTGAGGGGGCAGGTGAGCTGCGCATCACGCCGCGCCGCGAGGCCTTGGCGGCGTATGGACTCAGCATCGAAGACCTGCGGGCCACGATTGACTATGCGTCAGCGCGTCGCACGGCGGCGGAGCTTGTCGTTGGGCCGCGTCGGGTTCCGATCGCGGTAGTGCTGCCGACGGCGCTGCGCAGCGATCGCGACGCGCTGGCCAATCTGCCACTGCGCACGCGCGAAGGTTCCACCGTTCCGCTGGGTGCGGTCGCCGATATCATGTACGCCGAAGGCCCCGAGCTGATCGGACATGAAGACGCGCAGCGTCGCACGCTCGTCGTCGCCAATGTGCGTGGGCGCGATCTGGGCGGATTCGCGGCTGAGGTGCAGCGACGCGTGGCCAGTGAGGTCACGATGCCGGCGGGCGTCTTTCTGGAATGGGGTGGGCAATATGAGAATCAGCAGCGCGCGATGAAGCGACTGCAACTGGTGGTTCCGGCTGCGATCCTGCTGATCCTCCTGCTACTGTACGGCGCGTTCGGCTCATGGGGACAGGCCACACTCGTGCTGCTGAATGTCCCATTCGCCCTCGTGGGCGGCGTTGCGGCGCTGTGGGTGCGTGATCTCAATCTGAGCCTGTCCGCAGCGATCGGGTTCATCGCGCTGTTCGGTATCGCCGTGCTCAATGGCGTCGTGCTGGTGGAGCACCTCAATCATCTTCGGCACCTCGAGCACGATCTGGAACGGCGTGTTCGCAAAGGCGCCCGGGATCGACTGCGTCCGGTGTTGATGACAGCGCTTGTGGCCAGTCTCGGCTTCGTACCGATGGCCATCTCACAGGGCGCCGGTGCGGAGGTCCAGCGGCCGCTGGCGTCCGTGGTGATCGGTGGGTTGATCACGTCCACGCTGCTGACGCTGTTCGTGCTTCCATTACTCTACCGAGCGCTGGAAGCACGACAGCACAGCCGTCACTTCAGGATATAGTATAACCCGTAGAGCGTCATGCCGGCGCCGGCGGCGACCAGGAGCGTACCGGGCGTATCGTCCACATCGGAGCCAATGATCATGGCGGCGACGCCGACGATGACGAGTGCGACGTTCCGTCCGAGACCGGGGCCACGCTGCCTCCGCTCAACGATCGGCGCGTCAAGGCTTCGTGACGCGGACGGCACGTAGCGCACGAGTCCGGCTGTGAGCACAGGACCGACGGGCGTAGCTTCGCCCGCGGCGGTTGGAGCGCCGATCAACGTGGCGGGAGGTACATCAACCACCGGCGCCAGCTGAACGGTGCGTGCGACATCCATACGCTCCGGAGTTGCTGACTCCTGCCCTATCGCAACCGAAGACCACGCCAGCGCGATGGTGGCAGCGGCAGCAGCCACAAGCAGCCAGCGTCCCGGGGCGGGACGGACGGCGACGCGAAGAGAGGTGTGAGGCATATATCAGCTCCAGAGAGAGGACGGACTGGTGGGTGGGCGGCGGTGGGGCCGCCCAAGCGCAGTAACACCGCGAGCTTCATGTCACCCGAGCGCGTGGGCAGTGTTCCGTTGTGCGACGCATGTCACATCGGCCTGTGCCAGCCGTTCGTGCGCGGGTCGGCAGCGGGGACCCGCACGATCGCGGCTGGCGCCACGCGATGCATGACGTCACCTTGCGTGTGAACCGTCACCTTAACCGGTCCCTCCATGCACGTGCCCAACTCCCCGCCGAAGAAGCTTCGCAAACAGTTCAGCAACACGTCCTATCCACTCGTGGTGCTCAAGTTCGAAGACGGCCATGAGATCAAGATCTATCAAGGCACTGGCAAGGTGTTCGACGCGTGGGCCGGTGAGCGCGTCAAGATCATGGCGGTACACGATGTAACAGCCAAGGAATGGGAGCTTGTGGAAACGCGCACGGGCGACCGCTTCGACGACGCGTCCGACGACACGTGATGCGGTTCGGCGGCAGTCTTGCGGGCGCGCTGTATCTGCTGACGACGACAGTCTCCTATGCCCAGTCGCCGACGGCGCGCGTGGACACCGCGGCACTCGCCGCCGCGCTGCAGCGCGAGGTGTCATCCCACCGAGGTGTGGTGGGCTACACGGTGCGCGATCTCGACGCCGGCTGGAGCATTTCGTTGCGCGGTGATGAGCCGTTTCCCACGGCCAGCCTGATCAAAGTGCCCGTGCTGGTGACCGTGTTCGATCTGGTCGCGCAGGGGCGATTGTCGCTCGACGACAAGCTCACCGTGTTGCCCATCGATGTAGTGCCGGGCGCCGGCATCCTGCAGCATCTGCACGCCGGCATCACCATCACCGTTCGCGACGCGGCGTGGCTGATGACCACCATCAGTGACAACACGGCCACGAACCTGCTGCTCGATCGCATCATCATCCGGCGCGTGTGGGAGAAAATGGATTCGCTGGGGTTGCCGCGCACACGCGTGCATTCGAAGTCGTTCCTGCGCGCGTCAAGTGTCGCGATGGACAGCTCGGTGAAATACGGCCTCGGTGTCAGTACGCCGAACGAGATGGCGCAGTTGTTTGCGTTGCTCGCCAATGGTCGCGCGGTGTCACCCGCCGCCGATTCCGTGATGCGGGATTTTCTGGCGGCCAACGAAGACGGGCAGTTATTGCAGCGCCTGGTCAGCGGCGTGCGGGCGCCGCACAAGACGGGTGCGACTGACTCGGTGCGCACCGAGTGCACGCTCTGGTATCTCCGCTCCCGAGTGGTGGCCTGTGTGTTCACGCGGGACAACGCCGATACCCGATGGGTGCTCGACAGCGAGCCGCAGACGCTGATGGCGCGCCTGGGTGAACGCATTGTGAACGCCTGGAAATAGTCGTTCGGCTGTTCGGCCCCCGCACATTGCGCATTCATCCGCGGCGACCTATGATCGGTTGTGCCTGACTTGCCGCCGACTGTCGTACGTGTTGCCGCTTCCGTGCAAGCCGCGCTGTCGCGCGGGGAAGCCGTCGTCGCCCTGGAAAGCTCCGTCATCGCACAAGGGTTGGCGATTCCGTCGAACCGACGGGCGGTGGAGCTCATGCGCACCGGTGTTGAACGCTCGGGCGCCTTTGCGGCCATGACCGCCGTGGTGCGCGGTGTGCCGTCGGTTGGTCTCGCACCAATCGATCTCGAACGCTTTCTTGCCCGCACGGGCGTGCGGAAGGTCTCGGCGCGCGATCTCGCCTGGTGTATGACCGAAGGCGCCGACGGCGCCACGACGGTTGCGGGCACGCTGGCGCTGGCGACGTGCGCTGGCGTCGAAGTGTTCGCGACCGGGGGGATTGGCGGCGTGCACCGCGACGCGCCGTTCGATGAGTCGGCCGATCTCGTGGAACTGGCCCGCACGCCGATGATCGTCGTCTGCGCGGGCGCCAAGAGTATTCTCGATCTGCCGGCCACGCTGGAGCGCCTGGAAACACTCGGCGTCCCGGTGATCGGCTACCGGACACGGGAACTGCCCGGCTTTTTCACCGCACACACCGGGCTTTCGCTCGACGCGTCCGCCGATTCAGCCGCCCAGATTGCGCACACGTGGCGTCATCATCGGGCACTCGGCCGCACGGGTGGCATGCTGGTCGTGCAGCCGCCTCCGGCTCACGCGGCGCTCGCGCCGGAACTGGTGACGGAGGCGACCGCCCGGGCGCTGGAGCAAGCGCGCGCCAACGGCGTGCGCGGCGGGGCGGTGACACCCTTTATGCTGGCCGAAGTTGAGCGTCTCACAAACGGAGCATCTGTCGACGCCAATCTGGCGCTGCTGGAGGCCAACGCTGTGACAGCGGGCGAAATTGCCGTGGCGTTGGCCAATCTTCCTCGCCAATAACAGAACCTTGCGGCGTTCCGCAGCGTAGATTGTATGGAGATCCGCAATTGAACTTGCAGTGAAGCGCGCGGTACTATCCGGTAACCCGTTCGCGATGGAGGCTCGACCTGAAATGCCCAACCCATTCTTGAGCTCGGAAGAGTACGACGAACGCGCGCACGCCTTGTACAATGAGGCGCGATACGACGACGCGTTGGATGTGCTGCGGGAAGGACTGGCGCTGTATCCCAGCGCGGTGGAGTTGCACGTCGGCGTGGGCTACGCACGCCTGGCGCGTGAAGAGTTCGCATGGGCGCGTCGGGCGTTCGACGAGGCGCTCCTGCTTGACCCGGAGCATGAAGACGCGCTCGCGGGCGCGGGTGAGCTGCATCTCAAATTCGGTCGTGTCGACGAAGCCATGCACGCGTTCGACCAGACGCTCGAACTTGGCTACGAAGACGACACCGATCTGATGCTGCAGATTGGGCGCGCACTGTTCCGCGAAGGCTTCATCGAGCAGGCCCTCACATTTTTCGAGCGCGGCGTGGCGCATGCGTCCGACAGCGCCGAGGCTGTCGCCTGTGTCGGTTACGCCCAGCACCGGCTGGGCCGCGACGCGGACGCGATTGCCACGCTGCGCACCGCCTTGGCGATCGACGCATCGTTCGGCGAAGCGCGTGTGTACCTCGCCAATCTGCTCTACGATGAAGGTCAGCTCGAGGCCGCGTTGGCCGAGTTCGAGCGCACCACGCCGGAAGATCACTGGGACGAGCTGGGAATCTGGCGGCTGGTTGAACTGCGGAAGTCCACCGGCGGTCTCGCCGCCGACGCAACGTCGCTCAAGCCGTGGGATGATCGCCTCACGGAGATTTCCAGCGAGCCGGACGCGATCGACGAACTGCTGGCGGAAGTCGAGACGTCCTTTATGGAGCACGAGGGCGCCGCACAGGCGCAGGCGCACGGGCATCTGGAGATGCTTGGATCGCTGCTCGATGGCCTCGCCAAGGATCGTGATCACGATTCGCCGGCCGACGAGGCGCTGGCGCTCGACGCTGCAACACGTCCGTCGCCACACACCTCGCGCGAGTTGACGGCAGAAGCGGATCACCAGGTGGTGCTGCGTGACGGCCGTTCGTTTGTAGGGACGTGGGATGAGATCGTGGCCGCGCTGCGAGACGCGCAGGATGCCAAGCGCTCGGTGGCTGAGTATATGGCCGTCGAAGCGAGGCGCCAATATGGCGCCACCGGAATGCATATCTCCACGGGCGGATCGGAGGAGTTCCTCCGTGGCAGTGAGCACGCGGGTCTGCTCCGGATTCTGCGTTGAAACACCCAGCGGTGTGTGACACACTCCGCTGAACACGCGCGCGACGCGATGGCGTCCGCGCGTCCGGTGCTCGATGGCACCTCGCGCAGTGCCGCCACCGGCTCACTGAGTCGGGACGACGTGCGCCGTGCCTGGGAGGCGGTGGCGCGCGTGCTCGAGGCGCTCGCGCCATCGGGCACGGCCACCGACGCGAAGGCCATGGTCGGTGCGCTCCGGCAGGGCGGTTTGTGCACACTCGACGAGGCCCACGGCCTCATCGACCTGCACGCGCTCTCGGTCCGGCTCGACGCCGATCCGATGGGCACAGCCGCCGCTGGTGAGCTTCCACGACAACTCGTGGAAACCGCGACCCAGACACTCGAGCGCATTGTGCGCACCGCCGGTGACTCCACCGCCTCCGCACCGCTGTACGCAGAGTACTCGCGTGCGGCAGCGCCACCTCCACCTCCGCCATCGTCATCATCTTCAGCGTCGTTCTCAAGCCAGTCGGCTTCTGCGCTCCCGCCGGTCACCACCGCTGCGCGCGGGCGGTCGAGTGCATTCGTCGTGGGTTTGGTGCTCGCGTGCCTGATCGCGGCCAGCATCGCCGCGGTGCTGTTCACGCGAATTGCCGGCCGTGATGCGCTGGCCGAGGGCGTGACCGCGTATCAGTCAGGGCAGCGCGTGGCGGCGCGCATTGCGTTTGAACAGGCACTGGCCGACGACCCGTCCGACGCGCGTCCCCTCGTATTCCTGGGACGCTTGTCGCGGGAAGAGGGCGATCTCGCGCAGGCGCGTCGTCTGCTGGAGCAGGCCGTGCAGCGTGACCCCGAATATGCGCTGGGACATCGGGAACTGGCCTCCGCGTTACTGGCGGATGGACAGCCCGAACTGGCGCGGCGCTTCTACGTGCGCGCGCTTGCCCTCGACCCCACCGATCGCCTTGCGCAGGGGTTCCTTGGCTGTTCGCTGGCTCGACTTGGACGGGTTGATGAAGCGCGGCGATGGTTGGATCGCGCTGGCCCGGGCGACTGGACGGCGTGTGCGAACGCCAGCGTGGCTTCTCCCATGCAACCGTGATGGTCGTGGCGGGATTGAGCGACAGCGAACGCGCGCGGGCGGCTGCGCTTCTGGTGCACGAGCAGGTGGCGCGCTTTGTATTACCCAACGGACTGACGTTGCTCGTGCGTCGCGATACGTCAGCACCAGTGGTTGGCATTTACACGCATGTGAAGGCCGGCTACTTCGATGAGAGCGACGATCGCATCGGCATCGCGCATGTGCTTGAACACATGTACTTCAAGGGCACGCCATCGCGCGGTGTGGGTGCCATCGCGCGCGAAACCAAGCTCGCTGGCGGCTGGCTCAATGCGCACACGATCTACGATCACACCGCCTATGTCGCCGTGCTGCCGAGTGCTGCGTTTGAACGCGGACTCGACATCCAGTTCGACGCCTACGCACACTCGCTGATCGACGCGGACGAGCTCGCGCGCGAACTCGAGGTGATCGTGCAGGAGGCGCTGCGCAAGCGCGACGCGCCGGCCGCGGTGACGGTCGAGTCGTTGTTCGCGCTGCTGCATGATCAGCATCGCATCCGGCGCTGGCGTATCGGCAGCCCCGACGAGTTGCGCGGCTTCACGCACGACATGCTGCACGCGTTCTATCGCACGTGGTACGTGCCGTCGAATACGATTCTCTCCATTGTCGGCGACGTCGACCCCGAGGCCGTGCACGCGGCCGTGCTGGCGCGCTACGGTACGCTCGCCGCGGGTGCGGTGGTGCGTGCGCCGGCGCCAGTTGAATCCTCAGCGCCCGGGCTACGTGTGCGCGAGCTCACCGGCGACATTGCCCAGGCACACGTCGCGTTCGGGTGGCGCACGCCGCCTCAGCATCACCGTGATACGCCGGCGCTTGATCTCGCTGGCACCATCCTCGGCTCCGGACGGGCATCCCGGTTCTACCGCGCCGTCCGTGAACAGCAACTCGCCTCCGGCGTGTCGGCGTATCAATACACCTCGGGCGATGTCGGAGTGTTTGTGGTGCACGCGGAAACGCCCTCGGAGCGGTTGGCTGCCGGAGCGCTGGCCACGTGGCGCGAGTTGCAGGCGGCCCGTTCGTTCGGGGTTCGACCCGATGAGCTGCAGCGTGCGCAGCGCGTCCTTGAGGCGCGCTGGCTCCGGCGCCTCGAGACCATGGACGGACAGGCGGCGTACCTGGCGTCCTGGGAAGCCGAGGGCGGCATGCAGCTGGGCGCCGAGTATTACGATCGGTTGATGGCCGCGACGGCCGACGACGTGCAGACGGCGTTGCAGCAACATCTCGATCCGTCGCAAACGAGCGTGCTGGTATATCGCCCGCACAGCGCCGCGCCGCTGCCCCTCGAGCCATCGGAGATGGGCGAGTGGCTGTCGAGCGGTGCGGGAGCAGACAGCGCGGTGGCGCCGCGCACGCGTGCGCCTGGCACCGACGCCGAGAGTTCGACCGATACCCGGACGGCGACGCCAACGGTGATATCGGCGCCGAGGCCGGAGCGCACCGTAGGCGACGTGCACGTGTTTCGCACGCCGCGAGATGTCCCGGTGCTTGTGCAGGCACGGCGCGGTACACCGCTCGTGAACATCGGCGTCTTTGTGCGTGGCGGTGCGGTGTCGGAACCTGAGGGCGCGCAGGGACTCTCGCGCCTCATGGCACACAGCACGCTCAAGGGCACGCGCACACGCACCGGTGCCGAGATTGCCCTGGCGTCGGAGCTACTCGGCGGAAGTATCGGTGTGAGCGCGGGGCTGGAAAGTCTCAGCTGGAGCATGTCGGTGCCGGTGCGACATCTCGATGAGGCCCTTGAGTTGCTCGCCGACGTCGTGCAATCACCTGTTTTCGCCATCGATGGCGTCAACACGGAACGTCAGCTGGCGATGGCGGAAGTGGAGCGATTGCGTGACGACATGTATCGGTGGCCCATGCGACTTGCCTCAGAGGCGGCGCATCGTGGACATCCGTATGCGCGCTCCGTGCTCGGCACGGCGGAGTCGCTCGCGGCGATCACCGCCGAGCAGGTCACTTCGCAGCACGCACGTGTCTTGCAGTCGGGCGCGTGCGTGATCGGTGTGGTCGGCGATGTCGATCCGGCGACGGTGGCGTCATTGGTGCAATCGCGTTTCGGTACGCTGACCTGGGGCGACGACATACCGCCACCGCGGGTGCAGTGGCCCGAGCGGATGCGCAGCGGCGAAGACACGCGCGACAAACAGCAGTCAGCGCTCGCGATGTTGTTTCATGGTCCGTCGCGCCGTGATCCCGCGCGTCACGTCGGGCGAGTCCTCGCCGCGGTCACGAGTGGTTTGGGCGGCCGCTTTTTCGAGGAGCTGCGTGATCGCCGATCGCTGGCGTACACCGTGGCCGCGTATCCGATCGAGCGGCGCGTGGACGGTCTGTTCGCAGCCTACATCGCGACCACGCCCGATCGTGAAGAGGAAGCGCGTGCCGGTTTGCTCGAACAGTTCGCCGCACTTCGCGAGTCGCCGGTGCGGGATGACGAAATCGAGCGGGCGCGCGCGTATCTCATCGGGACGCACGCCATCGCCCAGCAGAGCGGAGGCAGCGTGCTGTCGGATCTGATCGATGCGTGGTCCTTCGGCGATGGATTGCACGAACTGGCCGAACACGACGCGCGAATCGCCGCGGTGTCGCCAGCGGACATTCTGGCCTTCGCGCGTCAGTACTTCGATCCGGACCGCCGGGTGGAAGGCGTGGTCCGCGGTGTCAGTCGCAGCGGCGGCGATACGCCATAACCGCAGCGCATGGAGGTGTCGCTGGTCAGCGCACCGGATTCTCGCGCGGCAACGCGCGCCGCAGCATATCGACCACGGGTCGCTCCCGTCCGTTCGCGGCGAAGAGACCCAGAGAGTTCTCGTCGTCGAGCAGCTCACCCACGATGACGCCGCGCACGAAACGTCGCCTGGAACTCCACGCGAGGACGTGCTGCACTGCATCCGACTGTGCGAGTTCGCCGTGGGCACGCGGCAGACCGGCCGTGAGGATCCAGTGGGCGCGACCGCTCGCGTTGTTCGACTCCACCCAGCGATCGGCGGCGCGCAATCGTGCGTCGAGCGAACGCAATCCCGAGAACCCCGGTGTCGGCGCGAAGCCCACGGCGTCGATCGGCGATGCCGACTGTGTCGCCCACGCGTACATCGTACTATCCGATACGTCGAATCGCGTGGCAATCCACACCACATCCGTCGCCGGTCGCGCCCGCTGCACCATTGCCGCGGTGCTTGTGAGATGCGCTTGCAGCCACGCGTTGACAGGTTGCGGTGTGAATCGCGCCGACGGCAGCATCGGGGGCAGCGCTGGAATGATCGCGTGCGGTCGCACACGTTCCACCACGCGTTCGAGCGCATCCAGGCGCAACCGGGCCGTCCCTACGGGATCATCGCGCATCGCGATCGCATCGTCGCGATCGAAGGCGAGCGCCACCATCAAGCGAACGCTGTCACTGCGGTAGGGCGCGAGGACGCGCACCAGAGAGTCAAGTCCCGACCGGCGTACGTCGCCCGCGCGCAGCACGACGAGCACGGCGTCCGGTGAAACACGGTCGTACAGCCGCGCGCCGGCCCGCGCCGCCCGCGCGCTGGGAAGGCCCGTCACCTCCGGCAGCAACCGGATGCCCAATGCGAATGTTGCGGGATCACGCGGTGTGATACTCAGGGTGGCCGCGTCGTAACTGCGCACGGCACCAACGCCGCGTGGCCATTCCATGAGGAGGAGCGTGAGTGAGGCCGCGGCATAGAGCACGAACGCCGCCCGCACCAGCGCACTCGAGCGCCAACGGGCCGGGTAGGCGGGCGCGAGCAGTGGTACCAGGATGGCCAGCGGCGAGGCGAGCGAGGCGCGTCCCATCACGATGCCCAGGACCGCGTCCCGCGATGCGATGAGGCCCTGCAGCAGCCACGGCGCCTCCCCCGTGCGCACCACGAGATCGTCACCAATGGCGATGAGGGCGATGACCACGTTGTAGCAGAGGATCGGTAGACCAACGGATAACGACACCAATCGCCGACCGGTGGCCGCAGCGGCCTGAAACACCAGCAGCACGCACGTGGCTGGCCAGAGCCACGAGACCCCCGTGATGGTGCGCGCCCCGGCATCGGAGGAGGCCGCGATGGCGAGGACCGCCGCCGGCGCGACCAGCAGACCCGTCAAGCCGGTGAGCGTGGTAAAAACGCGTCCCCCCTCGCGCCGGCTCGCAATCCATCCCGCCAGCGAGACGTTCCACGCCAGCACCAGCAGCGCGAGTACCACCGGCAGCAATCCGAGACGAGCCCCCATGCTCAGCCGCGTACCAGACGCTCGGCTCGCACTTCGCCGGGCGCCAGTCGACGCGCCAGCACGTCGAAGGCGGGAATGAGATCAAAGCGAACCGGCGCCAGCAGGTCGACCAGAATCACGGAGCGTGACGGCACTGTGTGCAGTGCCGCGTGCCCGCCCTCGAGCAATAGCATGGCGTCCACGCCATGCGGCGCGCTGGTGCGCACAAACGGTGCGCCGAGCGCGTGCAATCCGGCCGCACTGGCCGCGGCCACCAGCACACCGCCGAGCCGCGCGGCGTCCCCGAGCAACTCGTCGGGCACACCCGTGAACTCGGCCACGAGGTGGGCGTGGGAGGACGACACGGACTCGCGTACCGATGGGGCCATGCGCGGCACGATAACCCGCGTGCGTCGTTGCTGGCACCCCACGCGGCACGCTCCGGATCCGTGCGCTCACGGGTGGCACGGCGGCGGCCGGTTCGGGTACGTTTCGACCATGCCATCGCGAGAGACCTACATCACGCTGCCAAACCTCGTCTCGGGCTCGCGTTTCGCGCTGGCCGCGGTGTTCGTGGCCGTTGACGCGATGCCCGTGCGTCTCGCCGTGCTGGTGGTGGCGTCGTTTACGGACTTCCTCGATGGCTGGCTCGCGCGGCGTAGTCAGCGCACATCGTACTTTGGCGCGTTGCTCGATCCGGTGGCCGATCGCGTGTTCGTACTGGCCGTGGTCGGACGTTATCTCGCCGACGGACTCTTCACACCGTGGCACGCGTTCGCGCTGCTGTTTCGCGATGTCATGAGCCTGATCGGCTGGTTCGTGGCGCGCAACGTGAGCTGGCTCCGACCGATTCCGTTTCGCGCGCGTTGGCCCGGGAAGGTGGTGACCGCGCTGCAGTTCGCCGCGTTTGTGGCCGTACTCGGCGCGCCGGTACTGGTCACGCCGCTGATCGTGGCGGCGTTCGGGCTGGGGTTGGTAGCCACGGTGGACTACACCCTGATGCTGTGGCGCGAGCGGATTCCGCCGGCGGCACGCGGCTGAAACGCTGAACGCCCTCGCAGCCATGCGAGGGCGTTCAGTCTCTGCAAACCATCAGTACTGAATTTGCGACGCCACTCAGACGGTGACGGCTTCAGCGGTCTTGGCGCGAGGCGGCTGAGCGAATCGTTCGCCAAGTGTGCGCAAGTCCTTGACCTGTACGGCGTTGAGTTCCGGATACCGCGACGTCATGTAATGCATCGTATTGTCGAACCATTCCTTCTGGTCGTCGGGATGAGACCCGATGACACCGCACTGCATGATGTGCTGAAACATCTCGTCACGCGCCTCTTCGTACGGCGTTGGCTGCGTGACGTCACGGCGCGGACGTTGCTTGAGCTTGGTCATTTCTCGGGGAAGTACGTAACAGACGAACCGATCAACAGATCGGCGCCACACGGTGGTTCTCCATAGAATCGCGTCGTTACTTTCGACAGGCGCGTTCCGGAACCCAGCGCACCGCCACCATCGCAGGATTCGCCCGCGCAGCGACGGTTACACACGACACCGTACAGCAGTAAGAAGTTAACGAATAATGCATTGGGAAACCAGTCTCCCACACACTCTACGCGTCACGCTCTGCAGGCGTTGCGTCTGTGATCCAATCGAGCAGGATGTGAGTCAGCGCATCTGGCGCGTCATCAGCGAGCAATCGTGCCATCGCCGGCATCGTGGTTAGCGTGGCATTGGGGAGCGCGTTGGCCAGCGCCAGCGCCACTGCGGGTGGCACCGAACGATCCTGCGCACCGCGGATGATCAGCGTCGGGGTGCTGACGCCGGCCAGCGCGTCCAGCGAGACGTGGTCTCCTTCGAGTGCGCGGGCCAGCAGCTGCAACTGCTCGACGCCGCCGGGCCCCGCCCAGGGCGCCAGATACCGCGCCAGAGTGGGCGCCGGCAGACCGGCCGGATCGGACACGCCGTCTGCCAGCAGGGTGGAAATCAGTGCCGCCGCCCCCAACCGCGCGCTTGAAACGCCCAAAGCCAGCCGCGAGGCAGCCTTTTGCATCAGGCGAACCGGCGCGGGCGGCAGATCGGTGAGGTCGGGAGGATTGAGCATGACCAGCTTGGCGACCCGCGCTGGATGTCGCGACGCGAGTGCCAGTCCGACCAAGCCGCCAACGTCCTGTCCAACCACGACAACGCGCCCGATCCGCAGCGCCGACAGGGCTCGCTCCAGCACGTCGGCTTGGGACGCGAGATCATAACTCGCGTCGAGTGGCCGATCGGACTCGCCGTGCCCGAGCAAATCGGGTGCAAGCACGAGGTAGCCGGCGGTGGCGAGGCGCGCTGAGACCGGGCGCCACAGCGAGGCGTTGGTGCCGAAGCCGTGGACGAGGACAACCGCCGAACTGCCGCGTCCTAGCCGCTCGGCGTGCAGGGTACCACCGTCAATGGGAACGCGCAGGTGCTCGACGTACATCAGGATCTGAGTGTGTTGGCGTGAGCGAGGATGGCGAGCGGTGCCGTCGTATGAATAACTTGTCTGGCGGGTGTGACAACGCCCTCCCCAGTACTTCGAATATCACGCGTCACGAACACGAGGCTGTCATCCGGTGAGCAAAAAGTCCGTCAAACCGCAGAAGTCGCAGACGCCGTTCTATGCGCTGCTAGCCGTCGTTGCCGCTGTGGGCGGTTATGCGCTGTACGCTGTGACCCGCCCGACTGCACCCGTGGTGATGGCGGCGGACCCAACCGCGCCACCGGTGGAAGCGGCCGGTATCCTGTACGGCAACCCCGACGCGCCGATCACGATTATTGAATACGCGGATTTCGGCTGCGGCGGATGTGCGCAGTTCAACGTGCTGCACACGCCCGACATCAAGTCGCGCATCGTCGATGCGGGCTTGGCAAACTTCCGGTTCTACGACTTCCCGCTCGGCTCGTTTCCGAACTCCATGGCCGCGCATCTTGCAGCGGCGTGCGCGAATGATCAGGGTAAGTTCTGGGAAATGGCCGACCGAATTTTCAACGGGCAGTCGGAGTGGAACACACCCGCCGTCACCAACCCGCGGCGTGTGCTCGCCAAGCTCGCCGAGGAAATCGGCGTGGCCATGCCGGACTGGAATGCCTGCTATGACGCGCAGAAGCATATCGGCCAGATCGAAGCGAACCGCAATGCGGGGCAGCGGATTGGCGTACGCTCCACGCCCACGATTCAGATCGGGAACTCTCTGTACGGGAGCGTGACCGCCGACAACATCAAGGCGATCGTTGACTCGATGACGGCGGCTGGCGCCGGCACACCGCCCACGCCGTAGTCGCTCACGTTAGGCCAAACGCCGCCGCGCCGCCGTGGCATCATCGAGTCTGAGCCGCGGGCGGGCGGGCAGGTCACCGGCGGGCTCCGGTTGCCCCTCGCCAACTCGTAGCGCCGAGCTCGCGCGCGAGGGCACGAGCCCCTCTCCGAGCGCGACCAGCGCACGCGTAATTACGACGCTGGCCAGCGGCTCCGGCACCGACATTTCGCGGACGTACACATCGATCGCCCGCTCAAACGGCACGTCAGGTGCGAGCGCGTCCACGAACAGCAACGCGTTCTCTACGTGCGTGCGCACGATTGCCTCGTCGGCGCGCGCTTGCGCGAGGCGCAAACGCTGCTCCACATCGGGAGCAAGCTTGCGGGCGAAGATTGATTCGGGGAGAAGGCGACGCAGCATATCCATGATACCAAGTTAGACGAGGACTTGGTCCATGATGTTTCGAACAGCGTCTCCGTGACGGTGATTGCCGTCACGGAAACCTCGTTCCGGGCAATGATTTAGCTCTCCTGAGCCTCGTATTGCTCCTTGAGACCCGCCACGACACTCGGATCGGCGAGCGTCGTGGTGTCGCCGAGTGCGCGTCCTTCAGCAATATCGCGCAGCAGGCGACGCATGATCTTGCCCGAGCGCGTCTTGGGCAGATCAGCGCTGAAAAGAATGTCATCCGGGCGGGCAAGCGCACCGATTTTCATCGCGACGTGATCGCGCAGCTCATCGCGCAGCGACGGGCTGGCGTGAAACCCGGTGCGCAGTGATACGAACGCCGCGATGGCCTGACCTTTCATCTCATGGGCCTTGCCCACCACGGCCGCTTCCGCCACCGCCGGGTGATCAACGAGCGCGCTCTCGACTTCCATCGTGCCGATGCGATGACCGGACACATTGAGCACGTCGTCTACGCGCCCAAGAATCCAGTAGTAGCCGTCGTCATCACGCTTGATGCCGTCGCCCGGGAAATAGAGATCGGGGCGACCGACCCATTTGCTGAAGTACGTCTCCACATACCGCGCGTCATCGTTCCAGATGGTGCGCAGCATGCTGGGCCACGGCTTGGTGATCGCCATGAGTCCACCGCCTTTTTCAAGCTCCTCGCCGTGCACATCAACCAGCGCGGCGTGAATGCCGGGATACGGGGTGGTGGCGGAACCGGGCTTGGTGGTGGTGACGCCCGGCAGCGGGCTGATCATGATCGCGCCGGTTTCCGTTTGCCACCAGGTGTCGACAATGGGGCACGTGGTGCCGCCGATGTGCTCGTGATACCACATCCACGCTTCGGGGTTGATGGGCTCACCCACAGAGCCGAGCAGTCGCAGCGTGGAGAGATCGTACGGTTTGACGAGTTTCGCGCCCCACTTCATGAACGCACGAATCGCCGTGGGAGCCGTGTAAAAAATCGTCACGCCGTACCGTTCGATGATCTGCCAGAAGCGATCCTGTTCCGGCCAGTCGGGCGCGCCTTCGTACACAATGCAGGTGGCGCCGTTGGCGAGCGGGCCATACGTGAGATATGAGTGCCCGGTGATCCACCCGATGTCGGCGGTGCACCAGAACACATCTTCTTCTTTCAGATCGAACACGTGTTTGGTGGTGCTCGCCACGCCGGTGAGATACCCACCCGTCGTGTGCACGATGCCTTTCGGTTTGCCCGTCGTGCCGCTCGTGTAGAGAATGAACAGCAGGTCTTCGGCGTCCATCACCTCGGGGGCGCACAACTTTGGCACCGTTCGCTTGAGACGATGCCACCAATGATCGCGGCCGTCTTTCATGTCGGCGAAGGTTTCGTCACCCACTCCGGTGCGACGACGCATGACCACGAGCAGATGCTCAATCGTCGGGCACTCGGCCACCGCTTTGTCGGCGTTGCGCTTGAGCGGGATCATTTGGCCGCGACGGTATCCGCCGTCGGCCGTGATCAGCACCTTGGCGCCCGCGTCGTTGATGCGATCGCGCAGCGCTTCCGGCGCGAAGCCGCCAAAGACCACCGAGTGTACGGCACCGATGCGCGCGCAGGCGAGCATGGAGATCACCGCTTCCGGAATCATCGGCAGGTAGATCGCGACGCGATCGCCCTTGTGCACGCCCAGATGCTTCAGCATGTTCGCGGCCAGATTCACTTCGCGGTACAGGTCCCAGTATGTGTAGGTACGACGGTCACCGGGCTCGCCTTCCCAGATCAGTGCGGCCTTGTTGCGCCGAGGGCCATGGATGTGACGGTCGACGCAGTTCACACAGGCGTTGAGTTGGCCTCCGGTAAACCACTTCGCGTGAGGCGGCGTCCATTCGAGCACCTGATCCCACGGGCGGTCCCACTGCAGCGTGGCGGCCTCTCCGGCCCAGAATCCTTCGGGGTCGGCGTCGGCGCTGGCGTGGAGGGCGTCGTCACGCACGTGCGCGGCGCGGCGAAAGCTGTCAGCCGGCGGGAACAGACGGTGTTCCTGCAGCAGAACGTCGATATCGCTGCTCATGGTCGGATTCGGGAGGTGGGAATGTGCATCTGTCGAACCATGCTCGCCGGACGCGTCGCGGGCAACCGCTCGGGTGGCTAACCTTCAGCGATGCACACGTTCCCGTCCACGATCGAGGCGCCGCTCGCGTCGGAGACCCTGTCGGCCGCTCTCGTGGCCGATGCGGTCACGCGCACGTACGGCGGGCGTTCGGCCGTGACCGACGTGTCGCTCTCACTGGTGCCGGGCGACTGTCTGGCGCTCTTCGGCCCGAATGGAGCGGGGAAGACCACGCTGCTGCGCCTGCTCGGCGGTCTGCTCAAGCCCAACAGCGGGCGCGTGACGCTGCTCGGACAGCAACTTCCGGGCGAGGCGGAAACGCGGCGTTTGCTCGGCGTGATTTCGCATCGCTCGATGTTGTACGAGGCGCTCACCGTCCGCGAGAACGTGATGTTTGCCGCCGAATGTCAAGGGCTGCGAAACGCGGCGGCGGCCACGGAGTCGGTGCTCAAGCGATTGCTCGTGTTTGATCGCGCGAACTCGCCAGTACGCGCGCTGAGTCGTGGCCTGCAGCAACGTGTCTCGATTGCGCGGGCGCTGGTGCATGGTCCGCGATTGGTATTGCTCGATGAACCGTACACGGGTCTTGATCAAACCGGTGCACGCGCACTCACGGAGGCGCTGCGTGAACTCAAGGCCAGTGGCGCGACGGTGGTGCTGGTGACGCACAATCTCGCGGAAGGCCTGGAGTTGGCCACGCAGGCCGCGATCATGCGCGAGGGCGCTTTTGTGCACCGGCTGGAACGGCCAGTCGACGGTTTTGATGTCTCGGCCTACGCAACGCTGTATCGCGAACTCGTGGGCGGCGGCGAATGAGCGAGCTGGCCTTCAGACCGCCGTCGTTTGTCGCCGACGCGGTGCGTATCGCGCGCAAGGATCTACTGATTGAGTTCCGCACACGCAGCGGGTTTCTGTCGGCGACCGTGTTCGCGCTGCTGTCGATCGCGATTTTCCGGTTCTCGTGGGATCCCACCGTCGTGTCGTCGATTGATCTCGCGCCGGGCGTGCTGTGGGTGATCTTTACCTTTTCCGGATTGCTCGGGCTGAACCGCGCGTTCGGCGTGGAGCAAGCCGACCGCGCGCTGGACGGATTGCTCGCCTCGCCGGTGTCGCGGGAGGCGGTCTTCGCCGGCAAGGCGCTCGGGAATCTCCTGTTCGTGTTGGCGGTGCAACTGTTGGCCTTGCCCACGCTGGCCCTGTTCTTCGGTTTGCCGGTGGGGCCGGAATGGCTCGGAGTGGTGGCGGTGGCAGTGCTCGCGGCGATCGGTTTTGTGGCCGTGGGAACACTCTTTGCGGCCGTGGCGTCGAATACCCGGTTGGCCGAGATGTTGCTACCGATGCTGGCACTGCCCTTTTTTGTGCCAGTACTGATTCCGGCGGCCCAGGCCACGTCCAAACTTTTGGCCGGATTTGGCCTCGGCGAGGTGATGGCGGAGTTGAAGATCCTCGGTGCCTTCGACATTGTCTTTGTGGCGGCGTGTACGCTCGCTTTCCCGTTTACGCTCGAGGAATAGGTGGGGTATAGATCATGACGTCGGTTTCAATGCCCGAGTCGCGGACCGCGGCGCGACGCACCATGCCTGCGGTGGATTGGGTGTTGGCGCTCGCGCTGCTGGCCGTGGGGGGAGCGGTGGTGCGCGCACTGCTGTACACGCCCGCGGATGCCATGCTGGGCGCCGTGCAGCGCATTCTGTACATCCACGTGCCGTCGGCGATTCAGGGTATGTATGTCGCGTGCACCATTATGGCGGTGTGCGGCGGACTGTACCTGTGGATCAAGGACGAGCGCCTCGACCGTATCGCGGAATCGGCGGCTGAAGTGGGCTTTGTGTTTCTCACCGTCGTTCTCGCAACCGGCTCCATCTGGGGCAAGTCGTCATGGGGCACCGCGTGGGCGTGGGAGCCACGTCTTACCTCGGCGCTCTTCTTGTGGTTCGTGGTGCTGTCATACTTGATCTTGCGCGACGCGCTCGAGAACCGCGAAGCCCGTGCGCGACTCTCGGCGGTGCTGGGTGTACTTGCGCTGCTGCTCGTGCCGTTCATTCACATGACGGTGTATCTGTTTCGGGGCTTGCATCCGGAGCCGCTCGCCCTCAAACCCGGCAAGCCTGACATGTCGGCGGAAATGTTGAGCACGTTCCTGATCGCGAATGTGGCGTTCATGTTTTTCTTCTTCGCATTGGTGCGCGTGCGCTATCAGTGGGCGACGGTGCGTGATGCGCGAGCGGCGCTGGAGCAGGCGTGAGCATCGCACGGCACGACAGCACCGCACGGCAGGACAATACCGCACTGCAGGTCAATACCGCACTGCAGGACAGCACCGCACGGCAGGACAGCACCGCGCAGGTCCCCGCTCCCGTCGCGCCGCGTACGGGCCCGCCCGACACGTCGTATTACATGAAGCTCGGTTATATCGTGGCCGGCGTGATTTTTTTCGCGTACATCGCGCTGCTCATGCGCCGGGTGGCCACGGTTCGCAAAGCACCGTGAGCGCACTGCGCGTCGCGGTTACGCGCGCGGTGGGGAAGGCGGAATCACTGTCTTCGCGCTTGATCGCGGCCGGTGCCGAGGTGCACGAGATTCCCCTCACGCGTATCGCACGGCGAGATCCCGCACCGCTATATATGGCGCTTGGTGACATTGCGTCTGTGCGCTGGATTTTGCTCACCAGTGTGAACGCGGTTGAGATTCTCGCCGACGCGGTGCGTGCCACTGGTACCGGCGATGCGGTGGCCGATTGTTACGTCGCGGTCGTGGGCGAAGTAACGGCGCAGGCCGCCGAAGCGCAGGGCTGGCGCGCCGACATGGTGCCGGCGCAGTTCACGGCGGAGGGATTGCTCGACGCGTTCGCCACGCGCGGCGATGTGGCGGAGAGCACCGTGCTTTATCCGTGCGCGGTGGCGGCGCGTGATGTGTTGCCCGACGGACTTCGCGCACTCGGCGCGCATGTGGTCGTGGTGCCGTGTTACGAAAGCGTGCCCGATGTAGATGGACAGCGGCTGCTGGGCCGAATGCTCGCCGGTGGTGAACTTGATCTGATCACCGTGGCGGCGCCGAGTGCGGTGGATGCGCTGGCCGATGCGGTGCCGCCAGAGCAGGCGGGTCGGGTGCAGATTGCGAGCATCGGGCCGGTGACCTCCAAGGCTGCGCGTCAGGCCGGATTTCGCGTGGCGGTGGAGGCGAGTCCGTACACCGCCGAGGGGTTGGTGCGGGCCATTGCGGAGTGGCGGGCGCGGGCGAAGACCTAGTCGGCGAACAGCGCCGCGAGATCGATCTGCAGCGGTTGTGACGCGTTGTGTGCGTGCCACGTGAGCGCATCGCGCTGAATGCTCGGGAACTGCGCGTCAGGCGTCCAGACTTCGGCGAGGCGCTCATCGGCGTCGAGAATCCAGTACGTTGGGATGCCCACATCGCGATACGCGAGCCGCTTGCTGAACCGGTCATAGCGCGCCGTGGACGGACTCAATACTTCAGCCACGAGCGGCACGCGGCGCACGTCGACCCATTCGGCACCACTGCGATACTCGGGCGGTAGCACGAACACGTCGGGTTGCGTGAGAATATCGCGTCGGCCCCAGGACAGGTCTGCAGGCGTTATGAAAACCTCACCCAGCTGCTCGCGTTCGCAGTACGGATACAGCACAATCCCCAGACGATTCACAACCCGCTGATGTCGCAGCCGCGGCGCGGGGCTCACCAGCAGTTCACCGTATACCAGTTCGTACCGGTTCCCGTCGCCGGGGAACGCGAGCACTTCATCCACCGTGTAGTACGGAACGGCTGCGGGCATGCCCATAGTGTCGCCTCGGCTGTGCGGGTTGCGCAAGTGGTTGGAACGGTTTGACGTGGCATACCGCAACGTGGTGCTCGAACGGCCGATGTGCGTCACCGTTTCATTGCTTCCTCACTCCGAACACGCTGCACATTTGACCAGACGGATGTATCGTTCGACATCCCGTGCGAACCGGCCGTCTTCAGAGCACCCATGAGCAGCGCACTCAGCGAGCCTGAACCCGTGGTGAAGCGATCGCGTATTCCGCGCGATGTCTGGGCACTCGGTGCGGTGAGTCTGCTCACCGACATGTCGTCCGAGCTCGTGCACAGTCTGTTGCCGGTGTACCTCGTCTCAACACTCGGCGCATCGCTGCTCGTGGTCGGCACGCTTGATGGTGCGGCCGAGTTTGTGGCGCTGGTCGTGAAGACGTTCTCCGGGCGACTCAGTGATCTGACCGGAAAACGCAAACCGCTTGTGCTGCTTGGTTACGGGCTGTCGGCGTTCACCAAGCTGCTCTTTCCGCTAGCCAACTCGATTGGCCTGGTCGTTGGTGCGCGTCTGCTCGATCGTACCGGGAAAGGAATCCGCGGTGCTCCGCGTGACGCGCTGATCAGTGAGATTACGCCGCCGGAACTGCGCGGTGCGGCGTTTGGACTGCGCCAGTCGCTCGACACAGTTGGAGCCGTGGCCGGGCCGCTGCTGGCGATCGCCGGCATGCTCGTGTTCGTGTCGGACATTCGCACGGTCCTCTGGATCGCCGTCGTGCCCGGTGCGCTTGGTGTCCTCGTGCTGGCACTGTTCGTGCGAGAGCCGACATCTGTCGCGCGCCACGTTGCCTCTGTCGCCGCGCATAGCAAAGCGCATACCAACACACCGGGACTCTACTCGGCGCTTCGCACCCTCGGGCCCGCGTATCGACGACTGGTGATGCTCGCCATGCTGTTGATGTTCGCGCGCGGCACCGAGGCGTTTCTTTTGCTTCGGGCGACGAGCGTCGGACTCGCCGACAAATGGGCACCACTTTCGCTGGTGCTCATGAGTTTCACGTACTCGATGACGTCGTGGCCTGCGGGCCGTTTGTCCGACAAGGTGCCGCGGGAGCGCGTGCTCACCCTTGGGATTATCCTGCTCGCGGTCTCGCACCTGACTCTCAGCTTGGCCACGGACGTCACCTGGGTGCTCGTTGGCACTGCAGTCTGGGGTGTGCACATGGGATTCACACAGGGCACGTTGTCCGCAATGCTGGCGGACCGCTCGCCGCCCGCGATGCGCGGTACCGCGTTCGGGGTGTACGCGACCGCCAGCGGCGTCGCGCTGCTCGTGTCGGGCGTCGCCGGTGGCGCACTGTGGCAGTCTGTTTCGCCCGCCGCCACGTTCGCGATGGGCGCGGTCGCGGCGGTGCTGTCATTGCTCTTTCTGCGGACGATGAAATAGCGGGTGGGGCGGCGATTGACCGATGCCCGCGTGTCGCACGGCAGCGGGGGCGAGACTTGGTGCCGCACGTAGTCTCGTGCTCGATTCAGATTGTGGCGAGCGGAATATCGAGGTGGCGAGCGGCCTCAAGCATGCGCAGGTCGTAGCTCGCGAGCGCGACCTCTTGTCGCTGTGCGCGCAAAAACTCGATGGAAGCGAGATGCAGCGCATCGAGTGTGCGCACCGCGATGGGGAATGGTTCCAGTGCTCGCGACAAGACTTCGGGCGCCATCTCCACAAATGCCACTCGTTGCAACAGTGCACGCGCGTAGCCGCCGTGCGTCGCGGTAGAACCGCGAGCGTGCAATCGGTTCCACACCTCGTACTGCAGCAGTCGGCTGCTCACGAGTGCCTGATCCCATAGTGAGTCTGGCGGAACGCGATCCTCTGCGAGCAGGTGCGCGAGGGCCACCGAGGTATCCAGGTAGATCACCGTTCTTCGCGATCCGCTCCCAGCTCGCGGAGCAGTTGGTCGAGCGTCGCGGCAGGGCCACGAGGCGGAGGGCCCTCTCGAGCAACCATGGGCGCCGAGAGCAAGCCACGCCGTACAAGCTCGGCCAGCAGCGCTTCGGACGTATTGGGACCCGAAGTTTGCGGGGGGCGCAACTCAGCCACGACCCGATCGCGGTCCGTCACAAGCACCGTCTCACCGCCCGCTGCAATGCGTATGTATTCGCTGAGCTTGTT
>JBBRFQ010000042.1:0-23541 GCA_038224035.1 Gemmatimonadales bacterium | reverse complement strand
ACCGTCAACTGAAGGCGCGATCCCGACGGTACGCGGAATGTGCGTAGCGAGGGAGTGGCCGTTGACCGTGAACCGTTCACAGTTGACCGTTGACAGTCAACCGCCACTCCCACGCTACTCCCGGCGCCCGTACCGCCGCCGTCGCGCCTTTAGTTCACGGTTCGGGTCCACGGTTGACAGTCTCCGGTTTGCACCGGAACCGATGCACCGATTGGTGAACGGTCCCGCTACCCTGTCAACACCGCTCGGCGCAAACCAGAAACCGTCAACCGTCAACCCTCACCGTCAACCGAAGGCGCGATCCCCACGGTACGCGGAACGTGCGTAGCGAGGGAGTTCCCTAGCTGACCATCCCGCCAACCGGCCTCTGCTGCGGCGCCCCGCCCCGCACATGCAGCACGATATCCGCGTGCTGTTCCCCGTCCAGATCCACGAGCATCGCGTAGTCGCCCGGGGCGTCAAGCGGCAGGTCAACCGCCGCGATCACCGGCATGTCCAGATCGCCCACCGCCCCGGGCGGCGTGCCCACGGTGAGCTCCGCACTTGAAGACCACAGCTCGTTGCCGCGCGGGTTGATCCATCGCAATCCCATCGTGTGCACGCCCGCATCGGCCGGCGAGCCCTTCAGACGCACGACCAGCGTGGCCCGCGGGTGGACGGACGGAAAGGCGGCCACGTGGACCGCGTCGAACACGCCCAGAATGTTCAGCTTTCCCTCTTGCGAGAGGTTGGCTGCATCGGCGAAGAGAGCGAAGGATACATGCATGCAGAAAAACTATACGCCGGGCGTAGCGATCGCCTAACTTTCAGTAATGTCTTTGGCACCGTCTTCCGTCGTCTCGCCATCTGTTCCACAGGCCGTCGCTCCCGCGGCGCGCCCGTCGTTCGGGACGACGGACCTCGGTTTGTTGCTCATGGCAGCGATCTGGGGCATCAACTTCACCGTCGTGAAGGCGGGCATTAGCGCCATGCCCCCGTTGGCGTTCAACGGGATTCGCGTGCTGCTCGCGGCCGTCGTGCTGCTGGCCGTCGCGTTCGCCGTCGCCGGGTGGCGCACCTTCCCGTCACGACGGGACGCGTTGGCGTTGCTCGCGATGGGTGTGCTCGGTAACGGCATCTATCAACTCATGTTTATCGCCGGGCTGTCGCGTACGCGGGCCGGAATCGCCGCGCTGGTGATTGCGGCGGGTCCCGCGTGGATCGCGATTATTTCGCGACTCTTCGGGCGCGAACGGCTCCCCGGTCGTGGCTGGGCCGGGATCCTGCTGCAGATGTTCGGCATGCTGTGCGTGGTCGCCAGTGCCGGTCTCCTGGAGGCCGACAGTACTGCACTGCGCGGCGCCGGCTTCATCATGGTGGGCAGCATCGTGTGGGCGCTGTTTACCGTGATGCTGCAGCCGTACACCGCCCGTGTGCATCCGCTGCATCTCGCGTCGCTTACCTTGTCGAGCGGCGCGGTATTGCTGTTCGCGATCGGCTGGCCGTCCATTCGCGTGCTTGATTTTTCAACGATCACGCCCGCCGCCTGGGGCTCCGTCGTGTACGCCGGTATCGGCGCGCTGGTGATTGCGTATCTGCTCTTCTATCGCGGCGTGCGTACGCTCGGCCCGACGCGCACAGCCATGTACGGCAATCTGCAGCCCATCATCGCGCTGCTCGTCGCGTGGGTCGCGCTGAACGAGCGTCCGACGCTCTGGCAGGCTGCGGGTGGAGCGATTGTGATGGCCGGACTGTTGATCTCACGCACGGCACGCATGCAGCCCGCCGGTCCCGCGCCGCATGTGACCAGTCCCGATTCGGCGCAGCGCGCGGCGTGAGCGGTTCGATCGCCAGGCTTCTTCTTTCACCTCGTACTTTCGCATGAAGCTCATTCTGTTCGATATCGACGGGACCCTGCTGCAAACCGACGGGGCCGGACGGAAGTCCATGGAAGCGGCACTCCATGTCGTGTTCGGCGCATCCGGCGATCCCACCTATCGATTCGATGGCAAGACCGACCGGCAGATTGTGCGAGAGCAGATGCGGTACGCCGGCGTTGACAACGAAACGATCGACGCGCGCATGAACGATCTGCTCGACGCGTATCTCGGCAATCTCCGCGAGACACTCATTCGTGATCCCGCCTCGGCGCAACTGTGCGACGGCGTGCACGCGCTGCTCGATGCCGTGGAAGGCAGCACGGGAGTCGTGATGGGGTTGCTCACCGGAAACGTGCGCGATGGCGCGGCGCACAAGCTGCATGCCGTCGGGCTCGACATCGCACGCTTTCGCATCAACGCGTTCGGCTCCGATCACGAACACCGCCCCGAACTGCCCGGTGTCGCGCAGCGCCGTGCGCAGGCATCGCTCGGTGTGGACATGCCGGGCGATCGTATCGTGATCATCGGCGATACACCGGCCGACATTGCGTGCGGACGTCCCATCGGGGCGCGGGCCGTCGGCGTGGCCACTGGTCGTTATGCCGTGGAGGAGCTCGCCGCACACGCGCCGCACGCCGTGTTCGCGAACCTGTCCGACACCGACCGCGTACTCAAGGCGCTGCTCGCGTGAGTGTGAATGCATCGTCCGCCGCCGCACCCGGTTTGGCCACGACGCGAGTTGTAGGCCTCTGGCGTGGTCGGGACATCGACGTGCAGGCCACGGTGCGGCTTGACCGCCAGGCGCTGCTCTTCGAACGCGATGCGGCGGCGGTATTGCGGCTGCCGCTCGACACGCTCGACGGCTGGCAACTGCGTGATGCGCACGCGCTGCTCTATGCACGTGGGGGTGACGTGCTCGATCTGACGCTGGAGCACGACGGTGTGCGCGCCGTGCTGCGATCTGCGCTCGACGAAGCGTCCAGTATGCCTGAGCTGGCGCGCAGCCTTCGCGCCATGGGCGGTACGGTCGGAGGAAATCCGGCCGCGCAGGATCGCTGGTTTGCTCCGCTGTTGATCATGCGCCGTACGTTGGTCGGCGTCAGCGATCCGTTGCGGCAGGTAGCGCTCCTGGACGTTGATCGTGTCCGTGATGAACTCGCGCGCGCCCTCGAGGAACTCGCCGCCCAGCGTGTGGGCGGCGATCTTCCGCGCACGCGGGCGCTCGAAGCGATGCTCGAGGAGCAGACGGAAGGCGTTCGCGCGGCCCTGGCCCGCGTGGCGTTGGCCGGCGCAACGCTCGAGGGAAGCGCGCCCGATTCCCGACTCGCCGACTGGCGGCAGTGGGTGAGCGAGGTGCGCGCCCTTTTCCGCAGCGCGGACGACGCGTGGCCCGCCATCGCGCACGTGCTGAGCGTCGGACCCTGATCAAACGGCCGGAGCGCGGCCCGCGCGCTCAACTTTTGTGAGGCGCTGCCGAAACCTCTGAAGAACGACTTTTGGCGTGCCGTCGCCGGTTGCCCAACTCGGCAGTTCCTCCTCCCTCCGCATGTCCTCCACACAGCCCCCGGGCCGCACGCGACGTTTCTGGCGTGATGTGCTTTTCGTCGTGGTCGCCATCGTGGCCACGGGAATCGTCGTTGATCGTCTGAGCAGTGGCACGCGAGTCTCTGCGCTCGTGTCGTCGGCCCAGTTCGATGCGATTGTGGTGACCGCGCTGCTCGTGCCGCTCGGCCTGTGGCGTGCCGCCGTCCAGGCGGAGCGTCGCCAGGCGAGCGTCGGTCTCAACGACGAACGCAGTCGACAGGCCGCGAGCGAACTGCGCTTTCAAACACTTGTCCACAATATTCCCGGCCTTTCGTATCGCCGGCGTCACGACGCGAACTGGACGATGGAGTTCGTCAGTGATGCCGTCGCCAGCGTGACCGGATTTCCGTCCAGGGATTTCGTCAACCGTACGCGCAGCTTCGCGACGCTGATCCACCCCGATTTCCTGCCCGAAGTGGAACTCATCGTGCGTGAGGCCCTCGCCCGACGCACTTCGTTTTCGGTGGAGTATCAGATACGTCACGCCGATGGTTCGTCGCGGTGGGTCAGCGAAACCGGGCAGGGGGTGTTTCACGAAGCCGATGACGCGGCGCCCGAGTTCATCGACGGCGCCATCTTCGATGTCACGGAGCGCCGGCACGCCGAGGACGAGTTGCGGCGGACGAGCGATGAACTCGCTTCGTACTTCGAGTCGAGTCTCGATTTGCTGTGCATCGTCGACAGCGATGGCCGTTTTGTGCGACTGAATCCCGAATGGACACGACTGCTCGGCTACGACCTCGATGAACTCGAGGGTCGCGCGCTTGTGACACTCGTACATCCCGAAGACCGCGCCGCCACACAACAGCAGTTCGCTTTGATGCACACCGGTGGCGCCGCACGATCGTTCGAGAACCGGTGTCGGTGCAAGGACGGCGGTTGGAAGTGCATCGACTGGCACGCGCGCCCGCAGGGAACGCGCGTGTTCGCGACCGCGCGCGATGTCACGGCGCGCCGCGTGGCGGAAATGGAGGTGCTCACGGCGCGCCTCGCCGCGGAAGAGGCACTGCGGGAAGTCACCGCGTTGCGCCGCGCACTGGATGAACACTCGATTCTTACCATCGAGGACGCCTCAGGCCGGATCATCGATGTCAACTCCGGATTCTGCCGGATCAGTGGATTCTCTCGCGATGAACTGGTTGGCAGCGATCACACCATGCTCAAGTCCGGCGTGCATGCGCCCGAGTTCTGGGCCGACCTCTGGCGCGCGATTTCCGGTGGCACGGCCTGGCGCGGCGAGATCTGCAATCGGCACCGCGACGGCTCTCTCTACTGGGTGGATAGCACCATCGTGCCCCATATCGGGGCCGATGGCCGCGTGGAGCGATACGTGTCGATTCGCTTCGACATCACCTCGCAGAAAGCGGCCGAAGCCGCGCTGCTCGCCGCGCGTGCCGAGGCGGAAGATGCCAATCAGCAGCTCGTCGAAACGAATGAAGTTCTGGAGGACGCGACGGCGCGCGCCAACGACATGGCCGCGCAGGCAGAACTCGCCAGCCATGCGAAGAGCGAGTTCCTGGCCAACATGAGCCATGAAATCCGTACGCCGCTCACGGCAATCCTTGGTTACGCTGACGTGCTGCGCGACGAGCTTGTGGCGTCGTCCGATGCGTCTCCGAAGATGGATGCGATCGACACGATCCGGCGCGCCGGTGAGCATCTGCTGACGGTCATCAACGACATTCTCGATCTCTCCAAGATCGAGGCCGGTCGCATGCAGGTTGAGGAGACGGAAACGTCGCTGCCTGAGCTGCTGTTGGAAGTCGATCGTCTCATGCGCTCGCGTGCGGCGGAGAAGGGTGTGCTGCTGCGAACACAGCTTGCATCACCGGTGCCGGATCGCATGCTCACCGATCCGACGCGACTGCGCCAGATCCTCATGAACATCGTGGGCAACGCCGCCAAGTTCACCGATGTGGGTGCGATTGATGTGACGGCGCGCGTGGTCAACGCCGGCAGCGAAAATCCGCGTTTGCTCATCGCTGTCGCCGATACCGGGCCGGGCATGACGCGCCAACAAGCGGCTTCACTTTTTCAGCCATTCACGCAAGCAGATGCCTCGGTGACCAGACGGCATGGAGGTACGGGACTCGGTCTCACGATTTGCCGCCGATTGGCCACGTTGATGGGCGGTGACGTGCTGCTGCAGTCGACGGCGCCCGGCAAGGGTACGGTGTTTGTCATCGAGCTGCCACTCGTCGCTTCGGCGTCGTCGATCATGGTGCATCAGCTCGGTGAAGTCGGCGCATCGGGTGATGTGTCACGTCATGAAGACTCGTCGGTACCCATCGGCGGACGCATTCTGCTGGCCGAAGACGGACCGGACAATCAGCGCCTGCTCACGCACTATCTCTCCAAAGCTGGTGCCGCCGTCACGATTGCCGACAACGGCGCGATCGCGCTGGAGTTGCTCACCACGGCGCAGCGCGATGGGCACGCGTTCGACCTGTTGATCACGGACATGCAGATGCCCGAGATGGACGGGTACACGCTCGCACGAACGCTACGCGCACGGGGCGCGACGATCCCGATCATCGCGCTGACCGCCCACGCCATGGCGGAAGATCGTGCGAAATGCCTCGCCGCCGGCTGCGACGACTACGCGAGCAAGCCGGTGAATCGCGCGCTGTTGCTGTCAACCGTTGCGCGCTGGATTGGTGGCGTCTCGGCGCACGGTACGGAAATCTTTCCTGCGGCCGAGCCGGATTTCGAGGACGAACTGATGACGTCCGCTGATGAATGTGTCGCCGAACAGGATGTCATGGTGATGGCGCCATCGGGCGGTACGTCAGCAATCGCCGGCGTGCTGTCCGACGACGCAGAGGTCATCGTCAGCGAGCTCGCCGACGATCCCGATATGTCCGAACTGGTGCGTTCGTTTGTGGGCAATCTGGAATCGCGTGTCGAGCGTCTGCTCGCGCTGCGTGAGGGGAGAAACTCGGTCGAGATCATCCGGCTCGCGCATCAACTCAAGGGAACCGGCAGCAGCTACGGATTCCCGATGCTCACAATGGCCGCCCGCGAGGTTGAGGCATTGGAAGCGAGTGACGGTAACACGCACGAGAGCCGTGACGCGTTGCAGCGTCTGCTCAACATTTGCTGCGCGATCCAGCGCGGCGCCAACCTGATCGGTGCTGCCTCCGCGCAGCCAGACGTGACCCCATGATTCGCGCCGCCACACGCTCCATCTCCGATTCACGCGTCCTGCTCATCGACGACGATCCCGATGTGCAACTGCTTGTGCAGGCCATGTTGCGCCCGCTCGGCGTGCAGATGCACGTCGTCGGTGACGGCGCGGCCGGCCTGCAGAGTGCGCGTGATCACACACCGGACCTGATCCTGCTCGACTACGATCTACCGGAACGCAGCGGCCTCGAAATTCTCAATGAGCTGCGCTTCGACCCGGTGCTGTCACGCGTGCCTGTGATCATGGTCACCGGCAGCGACAGCCACGCGATCCTCGCCTCGTGCTTTTCGGCCGGTGCGCAGGACTACATCCGGAAGCCGTTCTTCGCCGCTGAACTCCGTGCGCGCGTCGGATCCGCGATCGAGCGCCAGAACTTGCTCGTGGAGCTTGAACGTGCGGCGCGGCGCGATCGATTGACCGGATTGCCCAACCGCGCCTTTTTGCACGACAGCCTGCAGATCGCAATCGAGGCCGCGCGCGAGAATGCGAACGCCGGCTTCTCACTCATGTTCCTCGACTTTGATCGCTTCAAGCTCATCAACGACAGCCTCGGGCATGACGTCGGGGATTTGTTGCTGCAATCCATCGCCGACCGACTTCGTGAGAACTTGCGCGCCAGCGATACACTGGCGCTGGACGCTCGCACCACAACCGTCGCGCGGCTCGGCGGAGACGAGTTTGTGGTGCTGCTGCATGGTGTCGCCAAACCGGAGGTCGCCATGATGGTGGCTGAGCGACTCATTATCGCGCTGCAGCCGGCCTATCAGCTGGGACCGCACATTGTGCGTTCGTCGGCCAGCATCGGCATCGCCTGCTATGCCAGTCACTACGAGTCCGCCGACGACATGCTGCGTGATGCGGACATTGCCATGTACGAAGCGAAGTGTCGCGGGAAGGCCTGCGCGGTACACTTCTCGGCGAGGATGCGGGAAGCGATCGCTCACCGGCATGCCATTGAGAATGAGCTGAGAGCCGCGATTGATGATGAATCCCTGACGTTGGCCTATCAGCCAATCATGTCGCTCGAAGATCGTTCGCTGGCTGGCGTTGAGGCACTCGTGCGCTGGCACCATCCCACACGCGGCAACATCGACCCCTGTGTGTTCATTCCGATCGCCGAGGAAACACGACTTGTGCTGCCGATGTCGGAGTGGATTTTGCGCACGGCCTGCACGCACTTCATGCAGTGGAAAGCGGCGCTCGGCGCGCTGGCGCCGCGCTACGTGAGCGTGAATCTCTCGCGCGTGCAGCTCACCGACCCGGAACTTGTGCCGCGTACGCTGTCGATCGTTCGTTCGGCTGGGATGACACCGTCCGAGCTCCAGCTCGAGGTCACCGAATCGCAAATCATGGCGAACCGCGCCGGTGCGACGCAGCTGTTGCAGGACTTTCGGCGGGCTGGCGTGCGATTGGCGATGGATGATTTCGGTACGGGCCATTCGTCGCTGTCCTGCCTCCAGGAGTTTCCGATCGATGTGCTCAAGGTGGATCGCGAGTTCATCGCCAATCTGAGTCGCGGGCGCGACTTCGCGTCTCTCGTACATGCCGTGGTCACACTGGCCGATAATCTCGGCCTCGATGTCGTCGCGGAAGGCATCGAAGAGGTGGCCCAGGCGGCCATGCTGCAGGCGCTGGGCTGCAAGTACGGTCAGGGTTTTCTGCTGGCGCACCCGATGTCGTCAGATGCACTGATCGAGCGAGTCGAACGTGAAGGTGGTTTTGACGAAATCTTTGCCGCGATCGCACACCCTGACGCACTGTCGGTACCGTTCGCGCACTCCGCTTCCATCACACCAGGCACCATCGCCGTATGAACTTCGCAACCCCGATCGCAGATTCCCCAGCGTTTCCAACGCTCGACACGCCGCACACGCCGGACCCGCGCACGGTGGCGTCGGAGACGGTCAAGCGGCTTGGACAGCTGGCCACGCTTCCTTCCGTGACGGTCAAGATCATGCGTCTCGCCGATGATCCGCACGCCACCGGCGATGCGCTCGATCAGCTGCTCGCCGCGGATCCCGCCCTCGGCGCGCGTGTGCTGCGCGTGGTCAACTCCGCGTTCTACGGCTTGCCCGGTTCCGTGAGCACCACGAGTGCAGCAATTGTGCGGCTGGGCTTCGCCGCGATCCGAAACATTGCGATTGCCGCCAGTCTGACACGAATGTTTCGTGGTGGCCGTGTGAGTGAGACGTTCGACGCGAAGGAGTTGTGGCATCACTCAGTGGCCGTGGCCGAGGCGGCGCGTCTGCTCGCAATCCGCACGCGCCGTGGCAGCGCCGATGAAGCGCTGCTGGCCGGCCTGCTGCACGATATCGGGATCGTCGTGGCGATGCAGGCGGCCCGCAGTGAGTTCGAACGCATGCTTCGCGCGCTCGACGGGCCCTCAGCACTGACGTTCGCGCAGGCGGAATCCGAGTATCTGCACACGACACATCAAATGCTCGGTGCCGCGCTGAGCGTCAGCTGGGGATTCCCGCCGTCGCTGGCGCGCGTAACGGGGCACCATCACGCGCCGATATCACTGCCAGTCGCCGAGCGGCAACTGCCGGCAATCGTACACGTGGCGGATCATCTGGCCGCGCAATGCAATCTCGGCTACGCACGCACGGTGAGCGCCGACGGCATCGAGGACGGAGTGCTGGAGTGGCTTGGTCTGTCGGAGGCGGACCTTGCAGCGGTGCGCGACACACTGCCCCAAGCGACGGCCGAGGCGGCGCAGATACTGGGGGGGTGATTGCCGACGTGACAAGCGCCCGGCCTACCGCGGAGATCGCGCGGTTGGTTGATGGTTGGGGTTGACGGTTTACGGTTGACGGTGGACAGTTACAACCGTGAACCGTAAACCGTCTACCCTTACCGTGAACCGAAGGCGCGATCCTGACGGCCCGCACGAATGCCAGTAAATGCCGACCACCGTCCACCGGAAACCGTTCACGGTAGACGGTTTTGCCGCCAATTACGCCCTCTACGTGTACCGTGGCGATCGCGCTTTCGGTTCACGGTACGGGTTTACGGTTCACGGTGAACAGTTGCCACTGTGAACTGGTCACCGTCCACCCGTACCGAAAACTGAAGGCGCGATCCTGACGGCCCGCACACATGCCAGTCAATGCCGCGTCCACCGTCTACCCCTGATTCCTCGACGCGGGCGCGGTGCTACAGCCACAGCTGCTCCCGCACCCCGACGTGGTGGAGCGTGCCGACTGCCACGAACGCCGCACCTTGCGCCCGAGAAACGTGGCCGCAGCCAGCACGATCAGTCCAACGATCATCGCGTCCATCTCAACCTCCGAAACCGAGTGCGCGGCCCACGTTGTACACGAGCCACGCCGCACCGTACGCGAGCACCAGGCTGTAACCAAACTGGATCCCCGCCCAGCTCCAGCCCACGCGCCCGCCGCCCGCCTCACGAACCGTGATGGCCGTGGTGCTCATGCACATGAGTGCGTACACGTAGAACACCATCAATCCGAGTGCCACCAAGGTTGAATACACCGGACGACCGGTGATGGGATCTACTTCCGCTTTGAGACGATCGCCGAGCGCGGCCGCGTTGTCGTCGTCGCCGCCCACGCCGTAGATCGTACCCATTGTGGAAACAAACACTTCACGCGCGGCAAAGCTCGCCGCGATGGACACACCGATTTTCCAATCGTAGCCGAGCGGACGCACCACCGGCTCAATCACCTTGCCAACGCGCCCAAGCACACTCTGCTCAAGCTGTTGCTCCTGTTGCGCGACATCCGACAGCTGCGGATCGGGCGCGGTGCGTGGATACGTGGCCATCGCCCACAGCACGATCGAGAGCGCCATGATGACCGTGCCGGCGCGACGCACGAACAGCATGGCGCGCTGCCACACCGTCACACCGAGCGTGGGCAGACTGGGCCAACGATACGACGGCAGCTCGAGAATCATCGGGCGCACCGGCCCCTTCAGCAACGTGCGCTTGAAAATCGCCGCGACGCCGAGCGCCGTCAGCGTGCCGAGCAGGTACATGCCGAGCAGCGTGAGACCCTGCAGACCGAAGCCAAGCGGCAGTGTGCTCACCGGCACGAACGAACCAATGAGCAGCGTATACACCGGCAAGCGAGCCGAGCAGCTCATGAGTGGCACGACCATCATGGTGGCCAGTCGATCTTGCCGGTTCTCGATCACACGCGTGGCCATGATGCCGGGCACCGCACAGGCATAGCCCGACAGCATCGGGATGAAGCTGCGTCCGTGCAGCCCCACGCGACGCATCACGCGGTCCATCAGAAACGCGGCGCGCGCCATGTACCCGCTGTCTTCAAGCACGCCGATCACAAGAAACAGAATGCAGATCTGCGGCAAAAAGACCAGCACGGAGCCAACGCCGGCGAAGATGCCGTCCACCACGAGAGAGCGTAGTTCCCCTTCGGGAATCCAGCTACCGACCATGACACCGAGCGCGGCTATGCCACGTTCAATCGCATCCTGCAGCGGTGCGGCCCACGTAAACACCGATTGAAACACGATCGCCATCAATGCGATGAACAGCAGCGGCCCAACGACACGGTGCAGTGTGACGCTGTCGATGCGATCGGAAATGGAGCGCCCGTTCTGCTCGCGCGTGGTGGTGGTGCGCGCAATGACTTCACCAATCCAGCCGTAGCGTGCGTCGGATTCCAGACGCTGGGGCGCCAGGCCGATTTGAGCGAGAGTGTTGGCCGCGTGCTTGCGCACGTCTTCGAGACCGGCGACATGCGCGAGATGTGGCTCGGCGTGCTGCACCGACATGAGTCGCAGTGCTTCGAGGCGCGCGGCAGAGGGCTTGAAACCCGCGACTTCAAGCTCGGACACAATCGGCGCAAGCGCTTCGTCCACAACGTTCGCCAGCGCAAACTTGCGAGCCGGCACCGGCAACGTCACCGCCATTTCGCAAGCTCGTCCGAGGGCGTCGAGGCCCTGACCTCGTTTGGCGACCATCGGTACGACCGAGATGCCGAGCTCGTGAATGAGCTCCGGTATGTCGATGCGGATGCCGTTGGACTCAGCGGCGTCCATTTGGTTGAGCGCCAGCACCACCGGCACGCCGACTTCGAGCACCTGACTCAGTAAATACAGATTGCGTTCGAGGTGCACCGCATCAGCCACGACTACGACAACATCGGGCCGCCAACCGTCGCGCGCGCGGCCAAGCAGTACTTCGAGGGCGATCTGTTCGTCGGGAGACGACGCGCTGAGCGAGTAACTGCCGGGCAAATCGAGACAGGAGACCCGCGTGCCGCTGGCCGTGCGGAAGAATCCTTCCACCCGCTCAACCGTGACGCCGGCAAAGTTGCCAACGCGCTGCCGGAGGCCGGTGAGCGCGTTGAAGAGCGTCGTTTTCCCGGTATTCGGATTGCCGACCAGTGCGAGGCGCAACACCGACGGATCGGTGGCCGGAGGTAGCGTCGGAGGCGTTATCTCAACGACGGGGACGGCAAGCTCGCTCACGACGGCGGCCGCACTACCGGCACCGCCTCAGCCGCGCGCCGAGCGTACTGCTGGCAGCGGCTGCACGGTGATGCTGGCGGTGATCGAAGATCCGAGCGCGAGGCGGGTGCCGCGCACATCGAGCACCATCGCGTGTCGCGAGTCGATGACACTCACCGACGTGCCCTCACAGAGCCCCAAGGCCCGCAGGCGACATGCTTCGTCCGTTCCGCAATCATCGAGCCCCAGCACCGTGGCTCGGCTCCCCGGACGGCACTGGGACAGTGTGCACGGGCGAGCGTCACTCAGGAGCCCGGGGTCGGCCTGAGAGACGGTGTGGAGAACAGGAAGCGAAGCGCTCACAGGCCGATGAAAAGAGAGATGAGAATGGTTCTCAATCGTTGCTTTTGTAGATTAGCACAGCCGAACGCGTAGGGCAATGGGGAGAGAATCTGTTGGGATAGAGTGGTGGGGGTAACTCCCTCGCTACGCACTTCTCGCGTACCGTCTGGATCGCGCCTTTAGTTCACGGTTCGGGTCCACGGTTGACAGTCTCCGGTTTGCATCGGAACCGATGCACCGTTCGGTGAACGGTCCCGCTGCCCTGTCAACACCGCTCGGCGCAAACCAGAAACCGTTCACCGTCAACCCTCACCGTCAACTGAAGGCGCGATCCCGACGGTACGCGGAATGTGCGTAGCGAGGGAGTTGCTGTTGACCGTGAACCGTTCACAGTTGACCGTTGACAGTCAACCGCCACTCCCTCGCTACTCCCGTCGCCCGTACCGCCGCCGTCGCGCCTTTAGTGCACGGTTCCGGTCCACGGTGAACGGTTTCCGGTTTGCATCGGAACCGATGCACCGTCTGGTGAACGGTCCCGCTACGCTGTCAACACCGCTCGGCGCCAACCAGAAACCGTGCACCGTCAACCCTCACCGTCAACCGAAGGCGCGATCCCGACGGTACGCGGAACGTGCGTAGCGAGGGAGTTGCTGTTAACCGTTAACCGTTAACCGTTAACGGTCCCAGCGCCGCCCCCCCTCGCTTCTGCCTCCCCAGCATGATCCCCACGCCGATCGTCGCAATGATGAGCGCGATCACCTGCGCGACCGTGAGCCCGGCCACAAACCGATCGTCCTTGGCGCGGAAGAACTCCACGATAAACCGCTCAAGGCCCGCCACGACGCAGTACACGCCGGCGAGCCAGCCTTCCTTGTGCGTGTGCGCACGGAATCGCCACAACACCATAAACATCACAAAACCCATCGCCACTTCGTACAACTGCGTGGGATGCACGGCGATCACTTCGAGCGGATTCGTGCCCACTGGCAGTTCCACTCCGAAGAGCTGCTGCAGGTTCTGCGCGGTGCTCGGCGGCGCGCCCTCAGGAAACTTCACCGCAAACGGGCCGCTCCACGGGCGCCCGTAGTCATCGCCCACCGCCCAGCAGCCCGTGCGACCCACCGCGTAGCCGCCCGCAATGGCGATGCCGGCCACATCCGCAATGCGAAAGAACCCGAGCTTCTTGTAGCGCACCACCAGCGTGCACAGGATCACCGAGCCGATGAACCCGCCCCAAAACACAAAACCGCCGCGACTCAGGAACGCCGAGAGGTCGCCCACGAGAATGACGTAGTACGTCTTGGCGCCGATCAGCGTCCCGAGGAGGGCCGCCATGATCACATCGGGCATCGCGTCAGCTTCCACCAGATGCCCACGGCGCGTGAGCTCACGAATGCAGATGATCTGGGCCAGCACAAAGCCGGCCAGCACCGCCAGCCCGAAGCCGGTGAGTTCCAGCGGGCCCAGTGAGAGCACGGTAGGCAGCGCCGTGATGCCGTCAGAAGCGAACATGATCGAACTCGAGAGTAAGGAGTGGGCTCAGCGTACGCTGGGAGCCGCGTCAAACATACCGGGAATCGCCAGCGACGCGTGCGCGGAAAAATCTGGTGCACCCATATGACCCGCCACAAACCGGAACGCACCGGCGGCGGCGATCATCGCCGCGTTGTCGGTGGCCAGCCGCGGTGAGGGCGCAAACACGGTGCGCCCACGCTGCGCATTCGACGCGGCGATTCGCATGGCGGATTGCAGCGCCTGATTACAGGCGACACCTCCGCCGAGCACAATGCGCTCGCGCTGGAACGCATTGGCCGCCCGTATGGTCTTGGCCACCAACGTATCAATCACGGAATCCTGAAAGCCGCGCGCAATGTGTGCACGCTCCGCATCCAGCGTTCCCGCTTGCTCGGCGGCTCGCACGACCAGCAGCACCGCGGTCTTGAGTCCGCTGAAACTCAGATCATAATAGTCGGTGTCGTCGGGCTGCTGATTGCGACGCAGCATCGGTCGTGAGAACACGTGACGCCTGGGATCGCCGCTGCTCGCGAGTCCCTCGAGCGGACGGCCGCCGGGATAGGGCAGTCCAATGAGCTTGGCGACTTTGTCGAACGCTTCACCGGCCGCATCGTCGCGGGTTTGGCCGAGCAGGCGATACGCGCCCCACTCCGGGACATCGAGCAACAGCGTATGTCCACCGCTCACGAGCAACGCTGTGAACGGCGGAACCGCCTGGGCGTGCTCGAGCACCGTTGCAAACAAATGCCCTTCGAGATGGTGTACGGGCACAACCGGTACGCCACGGGCCAGTCCCAGCGCTTTGGCGAAGTGCACACCCACCAGCAACGCGCCCACGAGTCCCGGTGCATGCGTGACAGCAATCGCCTGACAATCCTGCACATCGCACGACGCCGCGCGCAGCGCCTCACGAACCACGGGGGGCAACGCGGTGAGATGTTGTCGGCTGGCGATTTCCGGAACCACGCCGCCGAATAACCGATGCACGTCCTGCGACAGGATTACGAGCGATCGTTGGGTAAACGTCGCGCCATTGTATTCCACAACCGATGCCGACGTTTCGTCGCACGATGTTTCGATGCCGAGCACACGCACCGCGTTCACGGCGGGCTCACCGAATCCGGCGCGGTCGGAGCCGGCCGGATCAGCGACACCAGCAGCAAGCGCGGTCGGAGATCCCGCACCACGGCGTCGCTGCCCTCCGGCAAATCCACATCCTGCGCACGTAGCTCGAGACGCACGCTGTCACTGCCTTCGGCGGTGACGGCGCGGCGCATGGTTGGCGGCGACGAGATGAGCTTGTACAAATCGCGACGCTTGCCGGCAATAAGCGCCTGCACCGGCGCCGCTGGCTCGGCCAGCGAGACGTCGGGATCGAGCGAGAGACTGAGACGCACGTTCACCCACTGTGACGCAGGTTCTTCGGCGCTCACCACGAACCACAAGCCGGTCGCCAGCACGAGGGCGACGAGCGCGCGCGGCCACTCGGCACGCAAGCGCCGCTTCACCGTGTCACCTCAGGTACCCGACTCCGCCAGTAACTGCGAGAGAAACCGGCGATTCTCTTCGGAGTTCCAGTCGTCGGGACCAATCCACTTCCGGCGCACGGTGCCACCACGATCGATCACGTAGGTCTCTGGCACACCGGTGTAGCGATACAGCGCACGAAAGAGTTCTGTCCGATCGTAGAGCACGTCGAACGTGAGTTCGTAGCTCGTGACGAACTCTCGAATCGCCGCATCCATATCCGGACCATCAACGCTCACGGCCACGACGGCGAGCCCCCGATCCTTGAAGTCGCGATGCACCGCCTCCATGCTCGGCATTTCGCGGCGACATTGCTCACACCAGGTGGCCCAGATGTTCAGCACAATCACTTTGCCGCGGTAGTCGGACAGCGTCTTGAGCGAGCCATCGGTCTTGCTCATGTCCACCGCATTGAAGCCCGGGGCCTCAGCGCCGACACGCACATCGTAGAACTCCTCGCCCAGCAGGCGCGAGCCGAGGAAGAGTCCGAGTCCGAGAATGGCAACGATGCCAGCCACGGCGAGCCACTGCTGTTTGAGTGTCATACCGCCACGCCGCACAGATCGCGCAGCACACCGATTTCGGCGGGTGGATTCTCCGCGGCGAACACGGCGTTGCCGGCGACAAACGTATCGGCACCGGCCCGCCAGCAACGCGCAATGGTGCTGCGGCTCACGCCGCCGTCCACTTCGAGCACGGCGTGCGAGCCGATGGCGGTGAGCAACTGCCGTGCGCGCGCGATCTTGTCCACCGTATAGTCGATGAACTTCTGTCCGCCGTATCCCGGATTGACCGTCATGATGAGCAGCAAGTCCAGTTGCGCCGCGATTTCGCGCACCGCGTCGAGCGGGGTGGCCGGATTGAGCGCCACACCGGCCTTCACACCGAGTTCACGAATGCGCGCCACTTGCCGATCGAGATGCGGCGCCGCTTCCGCGTGAATCGTGAGCACGTCAGCGCCGGCCTTCGCAAAATCGTCGAAGTAGCGCTCCGGCTCGACCACCATGAGATGCACATCGATCGGGAGCGACGTGCACCGACGCACGGTCTCAATGACTTTCGCGCCGAACGTAAGGTTGGGCACAAACCGTCCGTCCATCACATCGACGTGAATCCAGTCGGCTCCGCCTGCTTCCAACATCGCCAGATCGTCGGCCAGCTTCGCGAAATCCGCGGAGAGAATCGATGGGGCAATGCGCACGGTCATGGCAGCGTGTCTGGAGGGAAGAGCGGGTCGATGATGCGCCGTCGATCCGCGAGAATGAGATTGACGGTGGCCGGCAGCACCACGCGTTCGCCGGGTACGGGAAACGTTTCGAGCACCGTTCCCACCGGCTCATCCGCTTCGCGGAACAGAATGTTGCCAAGCGTGAATCCGGAACGCTCGAGCAAGTGACGTGCGTCGCCCTCCGCGCGCCCGATGAGATCGGGCACCGTTCCGACGCTGTCACGCGACGCCATGCGTCCGCTGCCGGACAGCGAATCACGCGTGGATCCTGAACGCATGCCATCCGCTCGAGGCCCGCCGTACCGGCGCCGCGGCGCTGGTTCGGGTTCCTCCACGGGAATCACGGGGGCAATCACCGGCGGCGGTGAATCGCCCGCGAGCACGCGCAACCCGATCAATCCACTGCCCACGCCTACCACCAGTCCGGCGGCCAGCGCGATGCCGGCGCGCGTGGCCCACAGGCGCGTGGTTGCACGCGTGCGAGCGCTCACGCCGTCTCCAGTCGGCGCAAACGAGCGGCAAAGGCGCCGTCGACGCCATGTTTGTGCGGCAACACACGCAGGCGGCCGTTGTCGAGCACCGTATCCGGCACCGAGCCCGGGGGCGGTGGCTCGAGCACAAAATCCGGGTGTTCGGCCAGGAAGGCGTCGATGGGCGCGTCGTTCTCTTCCGGCTCGAGCGAGCAGGTGGAGTAGATGAGCAGTCCACCCGGGCGCACACAGTGCGAGGCGGTGCGCAGTATGTCACGCTGCACCGTGCTCATGACCGCGAGATCAGACGTCTTGATACGCCAGCGCGCGTCGGGATGACGACGGAACGTCCCAGTGCCTGTGCACGGCACATCGAGCAGGAGCGCGTCAACGTTGTGCACCGCAGGTTCGCGCGCATCGCCCACATACGACACAATGTTTTCGACATCGAGACGGCCGAGTCCCACGATCAGACGCTCGAGTCGGCCCGGCACCCGATCGGCCGCGATCACGAGGCGTGCCGTGCGCGACAACTCGAGCGCCTTGCCACCGGGCGCGGCACACAAATCGGCCACGACGCTGCCCGGCGCGATTGCCGCGTAGCGCGTGACCAGCGTTGCGGCGGGATCCTGTACGAATAACAATCCCTGCTTGAATGCACCGAGTTCGGTGAGCTGCACACCGTGGCCCAGGACGAGCGAATCATGCACCAGTGGTGCATCCATCACGCTCACACCCGCGCCTTCGAGCATGGCTTCGAGCTGTTCACGCACCACGCCGAACGGACGCAATACGATCGGCGCTTCGTGATTGTTGGCTTCGAGCAGTTTCGCCGTATCGTCGAGTCCGAATCGTGCCACCCACCGCGCGACTAACCAGCGCGGATGCGAGGCACGCTGCGCGAGTGCGTCGACGGGATCCGAGGGCGCCACCGGATCGAGCGCATCGCGCTCACGATCCACCCGGCGCAACACCGCGTTCACGAGTTTGCTCGCGCCGATACCGTGACGCTGCTTCGCCAGTTCAACCGTTTGAGCGATGGCGGCATACGGCGGCACGCTGCCCATGTTGAGCAGTTGGTATGCACCGAGTCGGAGCAGGTCAGCCACGTCGCCATCGAGGCGCGCGAGTCCACCGCGCACGCGCGACGAGAGCACGGCATCGAACCAGCCGCGGCGACGCAAGGTCCCCCACACGAGTTCCTGCACCCAGCGCCGATCGCGGGCGTCGAGCGGACCGGCGTGCCGTTCGAACGCGGGGTCGAGCAGCTGCCCGCTGCGCACCTCGGCGAGAATCGCCGCGGCCGCAATGCGCGACTCGGTGATTGAGGCGGTTTTGCCGCGCGGTCCGCGATACGGCGGGCGTCCTCGCTCGCCCGAGCTGTCGCCCGGTTCGCGCACGTTCACATCGGGACCGAAGTCCCGCTCAGATCCCTCCAGCGGTGTCATGTGCTGAAAGATAGCCTGTTCCCTCTGAATCGTCGAAGCGGTCGCCTATCTGCACGCCCCGTCCGCGCATCAGGTCGATGGGTGCGAGCCGACCCTTGCCGGCCGGCTGAAGCTGCGTAATGCGGACCGCGCCGTCGCCGCAGCGCACCACGAGCCCGTCGTCGTCGATGGATCGAATGGTCCCCGGGCGGCTGGCGCGCAGGGCATCGTCAGTGATAGCGTCATCATTGACGGCGACGATGCGCACGCCAAAACACTTGATCGCAGCGCCGGCCAGCGTGGTGTGCGCGCCGGGCCGCGGATCGAACGCCCGGATCACGCGCGACACGTTGACCGCGTCTCGGGTAAAATGCAGCTGCGCCGACGCCCGATCGATCTTGGGCGCGTAAGTGGATTCGGCGTCGTCCTGCTCGATTTCATGGGCGGCGTCTACGCCCATGAGTGCCAGCGCCTGCACGATGGCCAGTGCGCCAAGCTCCGAGAGATGGTCGTGCAGTTCGCCGTAGGTGCCATCGCTGTTGATCGGCGTACGCACCACGTGCAGCATGGGGCCCGCATCGAGCGCGGGCACCATGCGCATGATGGTGATGCCGGTTTCTGTGTGTCCCTCGAGAATGGCGGCCTGAATCGGCGCCGCGCCGCGCAACTTCGGCAGCAGCGACGCGTGAATGTTCAGCGTGCCGAGTCGCGGTGCATCGATCACGATCTTTGGGAGAATGTGCCCGTAGGCCACGACGACACTGAGATCGGGTTCGAGCGCGGCCAGATCCTTCATGAACGCATCGCCGCGCGGCTTCTCCGGTTGCAGCACGGGCAACCCTTCCTGAAGCGCGGCGAGCTTCACCGGCGACGGGTCGAGCTGCGAGCGCGAACGGCCACGCGGCCGATCGGGCTGCGTGACTACACCGACTACGTCATGCCCTTCGCCGAGCAATGCGAGTAGCGGTGGGACGGCGAACTCGGGAGTACCCCAAAACAGAATGCGCATGTAAGGCCGGTACAGAGAAAAACGGTGGTGGAGACGCGGACGCGCTCAGTCGCTGGTCGCCTTGCCACCGTCACGATCTGGGGGCAGGTCTCCCACCGGCAGCACGCGCAGCAACTTCGGATACTGCGACTTTTCTTCTTCCCACGTTCGCATGGCCGCGCGGCGTTTCAGCAGAGACAGCCGGTCGAGAAACAGCTTGCCGTGCAGATGATCGATTTCATGTTGCAGACACACGGCCAGCAACTCGGTACCCGTCACCTCGACGACCTGACCATCAAGATCGAGCGCTCGCACCGTAACTTCGAACGATCGGTCCACGTCGGCAAACACTTCGGGGATCGAGAGGCAGCCTTCTTCCCAGCGAATCTTGCCGTCGCGTTTGATGATCTCGGGATTGATCAATGCGAACCGATGCTCATCCACGCCAACCACGGTGAGGCGCTCGCGGCGCCCGACCTGCGGCGCGGCGAGCCCCACACCCTTGGCCGCGTCCATGGTGTCGAACATGTGATCGGCGAGACGACGCAGCTCCGGCGTGATCTCAGTGACCAGTTCAGTTTCCTGCCGAAGAATCGGCGAGCCGAGGACGTGAATGTCGAGGAGTGCCACGACCGATCAACCAGCGACCGCCGGGCCACTGCCGACGCGCACGATCTTCCCGCGTTCAATGATCATTCGCGAGTCACCCGATTTGATCGTGATGCGATCGTCGAGCGCCGGCACGTCCTTGGACTGAATGGCCACCACTTCACCCACGACGCCGCCAGCGGTGACAATCTCATCGCCCTTCTTCAGGGCCTTTACCAGCTCATCATGCGCCTTTCGCTGTTTCTGCTGCGGACGAATGATGATGAAGTAGAAAATCGCGAAGATCGAGCCGTACAGAAAAATCATGCCGCCAAGCTGGCCGCCACCGATCTGCATGATGGCCGCGAGGGCCGCTGGAACTGGTACGAGCGTCATTGTGTCGTGATCCGAGAGTGATATCGGGCGAGCCAGTCGCGGCTCCAGCCGTCGAACGTGCCCTCAAGCACCGCCTGTCGGGCGGTTCGCATGAGCGTAACAAGGAAATGTACATTGTGGAGACTGATCAGGCGCAGTCCGAGCAGCTCTTCGCACACGAACAAGTGCCGTACGTAGGCCGTGGAGAAGCGGGTGCAGGTGGAGCAGTCGCATTCCGGATCGAGCGGCACATCAGCCAGCCGGAACTGGGCGTTCTTGATGTTGCGCCGCCCCTCGGCGGTGAAGAACGCCCCCGTGCGGCCCATGCGCGTGGGGGCCACGCAGTCGAACACGTCGACCCCGCGGGCGACCCCCTCCACAAGATCTTCGGGAAAGCCCACGCCCATGAGATAGCGGGGGCGGTCGGTCGGCAGGACCTCATTGGTCACGTCGAGCATGGCGTACATGTCGGGCTTGGCTTCGCCCACCGAGAGCCCACCAATGCCGTAGCCGATCCACTCGTCGAGCTCTCGAATGGCCAGGGCCGACTCGCGCCGGAGGTGGGCGTGAATACCGCCCTGAACAATCGGGAACAGCGCCTGATCGGGCGACGGGACATCGGCGTCGCTCACGATGAGGCGCGCGAACTCGTCGCGGCAGCGCGCCAGCCACCGCACACTGCGTTCCATGGCTTCGCGCGCGAGCGCTTCGGCGCTCTGTCCCGGTACCACATGATCGAACTGCATGATCACATCGGCGCCGAGATTGCGCTCGATGCGCATCACGCTTTCGGGGGTGAACTTGCGCGCGGATCCATCGATGTGACTGCGAAACTCCACGCCGTCTTCGTCGATCGTGCGCAGCCCTTCAAGTGAGAACACCTGAAATCCACCCGAATCGGTGAGAATGGGGCCGGGCCAGTGCATGAACTTGTGCAGTCCACCGAGCGTGCGCACGGTCTCGTCGCTCGGGCGCAAATGCAAATGGTACGCATTGGCGAGCACCATGGTCGCGCCAAGAGCCGTGAGATCGTCCGGGTCGAGGCCTTTGACCGACGCCAGCGTGCCCACCGGCATGAACTGCGGTGTGCGCACGTCGCCGTGCGGTGTGCTGAACACGCCCGCGCGTGCGCCGCCATTCGTTGCGTTCAGTGTGAATGCAAACGGCGCGCTCACAGAATGCACATCGCGTCGCCGTATGACAGAAAGCGGTACTGCTGTTGCACGGCGTCGTCGTAGGCGCGTCGCATGAAATCGTAGCCGGCAAACGCGCTCACAAGCATGAGCAGTGTGGAACGCGGTTGATGAAAGTTGGTGAGCAGACGATCTACAACCCGGAGCTTCTGCGGCGGGCGCAGGAAAAGATTCGTTTCGCGCGCGCCGGCCTGGACGACGCCGTGCGCATCGGCGGCACTCTCGAGTGTGCGCACCGCCGTCGTGCCCACCGCCCACACCCGACCGCCGCGTTCGCGCGTGGCCGCGATGACCTGCGCGGCGGCCTCCGGCACCTCGTACCACTCTTCGTGCATCACATGACGCGAGGGATCTTCATCAGACACAGGCCGGAACGTACCGGCACCGACATGCAGCACCACTTCAGCACGCTCAACGCCCATGTCTGCGATGCGCGTGAGCAGCTCGGGGGTGAAGTGCAGCCCCGCGGTTGGCGCGGCCACGGAACCTGCCGTGCGAGCGTACACCGTTTGATACCGCATTTCATCATTCACCGTATCATCGCGCGTGATGTACGGCGGCAGTGGTACATGTCCGCAGGCACCGATCGCGGCGGCGGCCGAGGCGTGCACCGCCGGGTCCACAATCAGCTGCACCACGCGTGTATGGCGCGGCGTGTTGTCAAGAATGTCCACGCTCAGTCCGGGCGCGATCGATACTCGCCGCCCCGGACGCAGTTTGGACCCGGGTTGCACCATCGCTTCCCATAACGTCTGGTCCGGCGAGGTGTCGAGCGTTCGCAGCAAAAAAATCTCGGCGGGCCGGCCGGAGTCTCGCGTGCCAAGCAGGCGCGCGCGAAACACCTGCGTCGCGTTCACGACGAGCGTATCGCCCGGCGCGAGATGCTCCAGCAGGTCGGGGAACCGGCGATGCGTGATCGACTGCGTCGCACGATCCATCACGAGCAGACGACTGGCGTCGCGCGGCTCGATGGGTTGCTGTGCGATCAACGCCTCGGGGAGGTCGTAGTCGTAGTCGGAAGTGCGACTGCCCGGTTCATGCATGGGCGGGAAAGTAACTGCGGACACCGTGTTCAGAGTAGCGAACCCTGCTCGTTGGTCGTACGCGGCGGCTCGTATCCCAGGTGACGATACGCGTGTCCCGTCGCCATGCGGCCGCGTGGCGTGCGCTGCAGGAACCCCTGCTGCACGAGGAACGGCTCGTACACCTCTTCGATCGTACCGGCGTCTTCACCAACGGCTGCCGCAATCGTCGTGAGTCCCACCGGCCCGCCTTCGAACTTTTCGATGATGACGCGCAGCAGTTTGGTGTCCATGTCATCGAGGCCGAACTGATCCACGTCGAGCAGCTCGAGTGCGGCGTCGGCCACGGGGCGCGTGATGATGCCATCCGCGCGCACCTGCGCGTAATCGCGCACGCGTCGGAGCAAGCGGTTGGCGACGCGCGGTGTGCCACGCGAGCGACGCGCGATTTCATGCGCGCCATCGTCGCTGATTTCCACTTTCATGACCTCGGCCGTGCGCTTGACAATGATCTCGAGTTCACGTTCCGGATAGAACGCCAGTTGGTGCATGATGCCAAATCGGGCCCGCAGCGGTGGGGTGAGCATGCCCAACCGCGTGGTCGCGCCCACCAGCGTGAACGGTTCGATTGGCATGGTGATCGTCTGCGCCTTGGGGCCTTCAGAGAGGCGGATATCGATTTTGTAGTCTTCCATCGCCGGATAGAGGAACTCCTCGATCACAGGACGAAGGCGATGGATTTCGTCAATGAACAGCAGGTCGCCTTCGCGCATGTTCGTGAGTGTGCCCACGAGATC
>JBBRFQ010000041.1:0-23565 GCA_038224035.1 Gemmatimonadales bacterium | reverse complement strand
TCTTGCAGGTCAACCGGCGTGTTGGTGGTGCCGCTGGTGATCGCGTTGATACTGATGCGCGTCGCATTCGGGGATCTCACGGTTACCGGAACCGATGTCGCGACCGAAGAATCGACCGCCGAACGCACGGTGACGGATGTTGCACCAACGGCAACGGCGGTGACGACTCCCGTTGGCGACACCGTGGCCACCGCCGGATCGTTGCTGCGGTACTGCACCGCCAGGCTGACATCGGGATCGGCCAGGACCGTCGGTGCCACACCTTGCGCCTGCCCCGGCAACAAGCTGAGCGTGGCCGGCGAGACCGTAATGCCGCGAACTCCCGTGTAACGGGGCTGCACCGACACCGTCACAACGACGACCAGGTTTGGATCGGCGTCCGAACTGACGGTCAGCACCGCCGAACCGACTGACACGCCGGTCAAGATGCCCGTCTGGCTCACGCGGACCCGGCGAGGATCCGACGACTGCCACGTCAGGTCGAGATTGGCGCCCGAGTCGGCCGTGATCGCCGACACCATGAGCAGGTCTTCAGCGACTCGGACGGTCGCCGGATTGGGGAAAACTTCGAGGCGGCGAACCAGTGGCTCAACGGGTGCCACGAGTTTTTCATCGCAGGCGGATACCATCACGACGGCGAGCAGTAACGCAAGCGCCCGGAATAAACGATGACGACGCAGCATGAAAGTAGAGAACAATGGGAGGTCGCAGACGTTGCGTGCTCTGCGGGGGCGCTTCACTGCGCACGTCGTGCGGACCGCATGGAGCACGTCGAAGCATTGGGGTGATCAGAATTAGAAATGTGAGGCGACCCTGGGACGCGCGCCACGCCCGTTGCCGCGCGAACGGCATTCGTTGCACGCCCGTGACCCGTCGTGATAAAGCGTGTCACAACACGCGCGGTGCGACGCATGTAACGATTGTGAATGGGCCAGTTGCGCGCAGCGCTGTGGTTGTCAAACCGCCGCGTGCTCGAGCGCCGAAACGAAGTCGATACAGTGAAGCGGCGCCCGTACACGTACAGTGTGACAGCCCACAATCGGCCGAGGTATTCCGCACACGACGTGCGTGAAACCACGCCTGTGCTTACACGCTGGAGTTCACGCGCATGCCCGCCCACGACGTCGTTTCTCGTTTGCTCACGTGCGCGCTGATCGGCGCGGCGATGCAATGGCACACCCCGGCGTTTGCGCACAACACAGCGCCCGCGCACGCCGTCACCGCGTCACGACCCGCTCGCGCTGTCGTGCTCACCTCGGCGCGCGCCCTTGTGGGCACGCCGGGACGCGTTCACCGCATCGCCGGCGCAGTGCACTGGCGTGCGGATATCGTGTACGAGCTGACCGGGCCGGTGATTGTTGGCGACGGTGGCACGTTGACGATCGAAGCGGGCGCGCGCATCGAAGCGCGGCCCGGCGCATTCCTCAACATCTCGCGGGACGGTCGCATCATCGCCGATGGAACACTGCTGCAGCCGATCGTGCTGACGTGTACGAGTGTGCCGCAGTACGAAGGATGCTGGGGCGGCATGACAATTCAGGGATTTGCACCGCTGAACTTCGGTGCGGCCACAAGTCCGGAGGCGCGCGGCACCGGCGCCGCAGGTTGTCCCGAGTCGGGCTTCAGTGCGGAAGTGCAAGGCAACTACGGCGGATGCGACCCAGCCGATTCCAGTGGCGTGGTGCGATATGTGCGCGTTGAGTACGCGTCCAAAGGACTGCGGTTGCTCGGCGTTGGATCGGGCACGCTGGTTGACTTCGTGCAGGTCAATCGCAGCGCCGCAGACGGCGTGAGTGTGGTAGGGGGCAACGTCGACGTTCGTCACCTCTTCCTCACCGCCAACCAGGGCTATGGCCTCAGCTGGCGAAGCGGCTGGCGCGGACGGGGCCAGTTCATCACCGTGCAGCAGGATCAACGCGGTAGTCTGGGCGGACTTCTGGGCAGCAACGAAGGTTCGACGCCGACGTCGTTTGCCACCGAACCCCGGTCGGCGCCAACACTGCTCAACGTCACGATCATCGCGCCACCCGTCGTGGGAGTGCCGGTGGAAGATGGACCCGTCGCGCTGCGTTTGCACCGCGGCACCTCCGGGACACTCCGCAATGTGTTGTTGCATACCATCGGCATCGCGCTCGACATCGACGACTCGCGCACGTGCGTCGCCGGCTCGTCGCCGCTGACGATCACGAACGCTGTCATCGCCAACTCGGTGCAGTTGGGCAGCGCGGACGTAGACCCGCTGGCGTGCGAGCCTTATGCGTCGCCGAATGTGGAGGCCGAGTGGCTGGGTGATCCGCTCAATCAGGTGGGCGTCATTACGGATCTCGCGGAAGCCAATGCACTCATTCGTTTGGCGACGAACCTGATCGTGCCTGACCTGCGGCCGTCGTCGGGTGGCGCGGCCGCCACGAATCCGGCAGCGGTGCCGCCGAACGACGGTTTCTTCGACGCCCAGAGCACGTTCATTGGCGCTATTTCGATCAGCGCCTCCGGACGCAATGACATTCCCTGGTATTCCGGTTGGACGGTGCCCGCACCGATCCCGCCGCTCGGCGGTGGCGTGGTCGGCACGGTGTCGTCGCCGACGCTGGGACTGCTCTCCGGCATCGTGATACGCGCGGCGCTGGGCGTGGAAACGACCTCCGCACCGGACGGTACGTACTCGCTGAGCCTGCCTGCGGGCGAGCACCAGCTGATTGTCTCCTCCGTGCCCATCGGCTGCAGCGCGGCTTCGCCGTCGGTCCAGGTGCCGAGCGGGGGCACCGTGACCGTGAACGTGACGGTGCTCTGCAGCACCGTAGCCAGCGTCTCCGTGGGCACATTCCACGCCTGTGCGTTGTCGGTTGTCGGCAGTGCCCAGTGCTGGGGCAACAATGAGTTTGGCATGCTCGGTGACAACTCGATTGTCGCGAACAGCACGCCCGTGCTCGTTGCGGGCAGCAACGTGTTCAATCAGGGGAGCGTGAGCAGCGGCTATACGCACAGTTGCGCACTGCGAAGCGCTGGCGCCGCCTGCTGGGGACTGAACTTCTTTGGCGCGCTGGGTTCTGGATCGGCCGGATTCTTCGCACCGGCGCCGGCCACTGTCGGTAACGGCACCACGCCGTCATTTGTGAAACTTGCCACCGGGGGGTACCACGCGTGTGCACTTACGGCCGCTGGCGCCGCGTGGTGCTGGGGCTGGAACCAAGAGGGACAGGCTGGCGCACCGCCCGCTACGAGCTCGGTGCTGCTTCCGGCCGCGGCAGCGACTGGCCCTCTCGTGTTTGCGCAGATTACAGCCGGCGAGTCGCACACGTGCGCGCTCACCGCAGCCGGCGAGGCATGGTGTTGGGGCGGCAACGGCCGCGGCGAGCTGGGCACCGATCCTGCGGTGCTCGGTACGGCCAGTTTCACACCGGTTCTGGTTCCGGGTGGTCACACGTTTGCGAGTATTGACGGGGGTTTGGTGCACACGTGCGGCGTCACGACCGGCGGCGCACTGTACTGCTGGGGCTCACAGGAATCCGGGCAACTGGGCAACGGCGTCGTGGGCGGCGTCACGAACGGACCGGTGCTGGTAAATGCCGGCACGTCGTACGTGCAGGTTTCCGCTGGTAGTAGTTCGACGTGCGCCGTGACGAGCACCAAGTCGATCCAGTGCTGGGGCGCCGGCATCAGCGGCGTGCTCGGGAACGCGACCAACGCGGCGGTGCAATCAACGCCTGTCGACGTGTCGGGCGGACTTGAAGCCCTCGGTGTGGTGGTGAACCTGTCGGAACCGAACGGTGCGACCGCGTGCGCAGTCACGCAGAATGGAGCGGCGTGGTGCTGGGGCGCCGGCACCGCCGGGCAGCTCGGGACGGGCAACCTGCTGTCGTCGAACGTTCCCGTGCAGGTGCGTATTCGCGGACCGTTTTGATGGATGTTGCGAAGTGCGTGATGTTGCGCGGCGTGTGATGTTGCGCGCCGCGCACGTGACATCGCGCGCGGCCGCTACATATCGTGACGTTGCGAAGCGCGAAGGTGATTCGTTTGGCGTGTGAATCGACGCTCCGTCGATCTTCGTCACACACCATTCTGCTTTCGCCATGCGTCGCTCTCATCGCCTTGTCGCGCCGTTCGCGCGTTGCGCTACTGTGCTGTGCCTGTCGCTTGGCGCGTGCAGCAGCGATGCCCCGACAATCGCCGCGCCCGTATCGGAATCCACGTCCCCCTGGTCGGCGTTTCGGAGCACGGCGTTTCTCGTGGACGTGAACACCGTGCGCCGCACCGTGCAAGTTTCACCGCCAAGCGCCTCGTGGACCGCGTCGTCCGCTGATGGTGTTGTCGCCCCGGGTGTGCGGTTCTCGCTACTTGGCGCGGACGCCATCGAGATGCGCATCTCGAACTATGCCGCCGGTGCCATCGGCGCGGTGGTGCCGGGCAAGATCCTGCTCACTTTTGACCTCTCGCTCGTGAATCGGCTGCACAGTGTGGAACTGGGCACGCCAACGTTCCCGCTGCCACCGGCTGGCGTCTCCGGTGTGCAGGCGTTCCCCTTCGAACTGTCGGTGATCACAAACAGCGGCGGCGTGAGCTCTGGAGGCAACGAGGTGCTGGTGACCACGCCCAGCGACGGCGCCGCGACTGTCAGCAACGATTGGGATGGCGAGCCGCACAGTTTTTTCAACGACCGCGGATGCGGCGCCACCTCGACTGACTGCTTCCGCTATGAGCCGTACGGCGTCATCGGCGCAGGGGCCGCGTCGGCGCCGCGTCGAGTGGGATTTTTTGTCGACCCGACGGTGCGCGAACTCCGGATCAAACTGCTGGTCGCCGCCGACCTTCGTCCGCCCGGACTCGCTCGCTCCGTTTCAGTTCGCTACTGATTGGATGGCGATTTTCTGGACACCAGGGAGTCACGCGTGGCCGCCTCCGTAGCGTCCGGCGCGATGACGGCCACGGGGAAGGAGCGGCTTTCCACCGTACCGTCACCAAGCGCGCCTCCGCCCTGCCCGATCACGTTTCTCCCCCAGCACCACGCGCGCCCGTCGGTGTCGAGCGCGCACGCATGTGAGTCTCCAGAGGCGATCGACACGTAGCGGCGAGCGCCCTGCACGGGTACGGGTGTCAGCGACGACACACGGCCCGTGTCGCCGAGCGTGCCGCGGTAGTTGGATCCCCAGCACCACGCGAGTCCGTCGGTGTCGAGTCCGCACACACGGTGGTAGCCAGCAGCCAACTGGACGAAACGATGACCACCGGCCACGGCCATGGGCAGGAAGGAATTCTCCGTTCCCTGGGCAAAACCCAGCTGTCCGTCGTAGGCGACGCCCCAGCACCACGCCGCGCTCTCGAGATCGACGCCACACGTCACGCTCTCTCCTGCGGTGAGTGAGAGGAAGCGATGATTGCCAGCGACCGCCACTGGCGCCGTGCGCTTTTCTCGCGACCCGTCGCCCGAGAGCGCTTTATCTCCCCAGCACCACGCGTCTCCCTGCGGCGTCAGTCCACAGGCATGTGTGCGCCCGGCCACCAATGTATCGAAGGTCACTGATACGGCTACCGGCCCAGGCGTTACCCGAGCCGGCAGACTGTCGCCGCCATCGCCGAGTTCGCCAAGCCTGTCTCCACCCCAGCAGTACGCCTCCTCTTGCAGGTTCGTGGCGCAGGTGAAGCGAGATCCGGCAGCGACATTCTGCACCTCACCAACCGGCATCACCCGAGGCTCGGCCAGCAGGGTCACCGTGGAGTCGGCGAGCGCCCATGCGACGTTGTCTCCCCAGCAGCGCAGCGTGCGCAACGAGTCCACGGCGCAGACGCGCGCCTCACCGGCGGTGAGGCGAACGGTGGGCGTCGGCAGCGCCACGTGCACGGGACGTCGTCGATCTTCACGATCACTGCGCGCGAGTTGCGCGAAATCATTGCTGCCCCAGCACCAGACCTCACCCGCACGATCGATGGCGCAGGTGAACATGTTGCCGGCCACGACGGACACCAGGTGCAGCGCGTTGGCGTCGGGAGCCGGTCCGTCATTCGACGGATTGGCCGAGTCGCGCGTGGAGCACGCGGCGAGCATCAGTGCAATGAGAGCGCACAGCAACGACGAGGTACGGGAACGCACGAGGTACACCACCGAACGATTGGATGCGAATCGATGCTCAGCTGCCAACACGAGTGCGGAACTACTCAAGGCACCCGCGCAATACAGCGGCAGCACGCGGACAATCAATAAAGCCTCACGCGCTCGTCGCGCAGAAGCATCAGAGACCGTTCTGTTTTACAAACGTGACACGTTCGGACACGATGACGGATTTTCGTGTCGCAGTCGCGACGAAGCCGGCTCTTTAGTCGACGCGTTCCGTAAGGTGACAGGGTCGGCCCGGAACCGACGTTACAGCCGCGATACAGGCGTCGGACTCTGCACGGCCATCAATGTGACACGACGCACGTACCGTGTGACTTCTCCCTCTAACCGGTTTCCCGCGATGACTCCACGAGCCCACTTTCCTCGCATTGAACGATGGATGCGCCGAGCAATCGTCGCCGCGCTGCTGATGTTTCCGCCGCTGATTTCAGACGAACGAGCGTTCGCGGACGAACCTGCCTCGCTGCCTGTGCACATCGTGGAAGCGTCGACGTTGCGCGGCACCACGGTATGGAGTTCGGATCGCGTGCACCGCATCACGGGCGTTGTGCGAATCGCCGACGGCGGTGTACTGCGCGTCTTGCCGGGCACGCGTATCGAGGGGTTGTCCGGTGCAGCCATCGTCGTAGCGCGCTCTGGGCGCATCGAGGTCACAGGTACGCAACTCCAGCCGGTCGTGCTGTCATGCGCCGCCGGCACCATGGAGGTTCGCGACTGCTGGGGCGGATTGATCATCGCCGGCAATGCGCCCGTGAATGGGGGCCTGTTGAACAGCCCGGCGGCGCGCGGTGTTGGTGCGGCCGGCTGTGCCGAGCGCACGGACGATGCACTGGCTGGTCCTTTCGGAGGATGCGACTTAGAGGACAACTCGGGGGTGCTGCGCTATGTGCGCGTGCAGAATGGTACGCGGGGCCTGCAACTGCTCGGCGTGGGCCGCGGTACGCAAATCGAATTCGTGCAGGTGCATGCAGCCGGAGCGGGTGGAATCACGCTTCGCGGGGGAACGGTGGACGTTCGGCACCTGCTCATTACCAGCAGCGGTCCCACGGGCATCGCGTGGCGCGGTGGCTGGACTGGTCGGCTGCAGCACGCCATCGTGCAGATGCCAGCCGAGGGTGGAACGGCTGTGGAAGGCAGCAACGATCAGGCATCGCCGTCGTTGGCGCCGCGCTCTTCACCAGAGCTGTTCAATCTGTCGCTCGTGCGACTGCCCGCCGACGGTGCGCCATCATCCACGGGCCTGCGCCTGCGTGACGGCACCGCCGCGACAGTCCGGAACGTACTGCTCGCCGGCTTCGACGTCACGCTTGACATCGACGGCGCCGAATCGTGCAGCCTGGTCGACACACAGCTCTCCGTGCGCCATGGCGTGCTCGCGACTACTGGCTTGATCGGTGATCCTGATGCGGACGGAGCCTGCGCCGGCGGAGCCGCGACCGAAGACCTTCACCTCTCGGATGCAACGCTGACGCGGGTATCCGATCCCGCAGCGATCGACGGATTGCAGAAGGCCGGATTCTCGGCCACGCTGGCCGACTTTCGCACCACCTCGCCGCTCTTTCTCGCCGCCGCCATTCTCCCACCTGACAATGGGTTCTTTCTGCCCAGCGCGTATGTAGGCGCTGTAGAGCGCGAGATAATTCAGGGCGCAAACGTTCCGTGGCACGCCGGCTGGACGGTAGGCGGACTGGTTGAGAATGTGAACGCCTTCGGTTCAGTCGCTGGTACGGTCACGTCGGCCACGCGCGGCGCGCTCAACGGCGCGCGAGTCGAGGCGGGCGGCGTGAGTACGCTGACCGGTGCCGACGGCAGCTACACGATCGCTGGGGTGCTGGCCGGCGCGAGCTCGGTGTCGCTCACGACCGCGCCGACCGGATGCACACTGCCAGTCGCGGCAGGCGTCGCGGTAAGCGCCGGCCTCACGAGCACGCTCGACATTGCCGTCGACTGCGCTCCTCCGGTGATTACGACGGCGGGCATGGTGCTGACCTACATGTGCGGGAAAACTTTCCGGGTGCGCAACCCGAACGATGCTGTCGTGACGGTGGAGTGGAATACCGCGGGCAGCGGAGAGTCGGGCTCGCTAATTCTACCCGCGCGCCCGATGGGCAGTGGCTTCAGCGAAACGTTCTTCGACACGGTGGGCATCGCAACTGTACGACTGCTTTACAACGGAGCACTGGTGCAGACCAAGGCAAACGGCAACTTCCCCTGCGTGCCCTGAACGAGCGGCAGGCTGCTATTCAGCCGATCGTCAGCGAATAATCACTTCCACCCGCCGGTTTTTCGCACGACCGGCGGCCGTACCATTGCCCGTTGTCGGTTGGGCCGATCCATGTCCCTCAGCCGTCATGCGTGAGGCGTCAATTTCGCGGCTACGCAGGTACTCCATCGCGGCGTTGGCGCGCTGCTCGGAGAGCGGGTTGTTGGTCGCGTCGCTGCTCGAGTTGTCCGTGTGTCCAGACAAACGAATCCGCACATCCGTGTACATCTGCATGTACGCAACCACCTTGTCGAGCTCCGCGCGACCGCTCGGCGTGAGCGTCGCACGGCCGTAGGCGAACGTCACGGCTTCGGCCATGAACGACGTCAGTCGCGGACACCCCATCGTCTCTCGCGCACCCATCACGGTGGGACAGCGATCTTCTTCGTCGATGATGCCATCCCGATCCTGATCGGGCGGTGGGCAGCCGTTGTACTTCGCGAGTCCGGGCACGCTCGCACAGGCGTCCACGTCATCGAGCACACCATCACTGTCGGTATCCAGGGGCGGGCAACCGTCGAACCTCGCGGAGCCGGCGACGAGCGGGCACTTGTCGATGCGGTCTGTCAGGCCGTCCCCGTCGGAGTCGAGCACCGGACATGAGGCCGGCCGTGCGGCGCCCGTTGTTGCGGCACAGGGGTCGACCCCGACGGGTTTCACAGCCGCTTGGGAAACCACTGCAGGGGGAATCACTGGAGGGGCAACCGCTGGAGAGGCGATCATTGCCGGGGCAGGCGCCGCAGCACGCACAGCGGACCGTTGGCCGCCGAACAACCGCACGCGCAGGCCGATTTGCGCCACCTGGTTGTAGAGGGTGTTCGTCGAATCAGGAACGGGGCGTCCATCGACGTTTGTGAATCCGAACATGTAGCGGCCATACAGCGAGACGCGGCTTCGCGGAAACAGGTCGAGACCACCGGTTACGCCGACCGAGACCGATGCCACGTCGTCGAGTGTGTAAACGTTTGGATCGTCGGCAATGGAGATGGGGATGTCGAGCTGTCCGCCAGCCGTCAGCGCGATCCAACGCAGGTGTAACTTGAGCAGCAGCGGCAGCGAGATGGAGTTCACCGACACGTCGTTGAGAAACGGCGCCGCGACGTCTCCCGTCGCCTGCTTCGACGCTACTCGGCTGTACTGCAGATGCGATTCCAGCGACAGAAACCGCACCAAGGGAACGTTCATCCAGGCGCCGGCAGCCCAGTCCACCGCCTGTTCGTACGAGGCGGCGCCTTTGGTACGGAACGCCGCCATGTTGGCGGCACCGGTCACTCCAAACGATATCGAGTTGGAGCTGGTGCTTCGCTCACGTTCCGGTTGTTGCGAGTGGACTTGCGATCCAATGACAAACGTCAGCAGCAGGACGGAAACGGATGATTCTAGCCAGCGTGACACGCGCGGTCGCACGATGATGCGCTCGGAGTTTAAAGGAGGACCGGGGACGCAGACGGGACGGTGCCCTGAACTGCCAGTCGTACGGCTTCAAACAGTTGTCATCGCCGCTCAGAAACAAGGGTGGCGTAGGTAACAACCGCGTACGGCGGGCCGGACAACTCCGTGACGTGCGCGTCGATCAACAAGCTCCTGCCGAGAAGTCGTGGGATACGGCGCAGCTGCGAGAAGCCACGCGAAAATCTGCAGATGAGGAACTGATTTTTGCCGGCAATGGCCAATATTGAGTGGCGACGTTCCGCTGACAACGCTGCCCGCCAACCAAGTGCATCAACGGGCGCACAGGGCGTCGCCGCCGCGATCGTGCGTGTGCTGCAGCGTTCCGGAGTGCTGTTCAGCCACTGTCAACACGCCAAACATCACGCCCCGCCGTACATGTCGAACTACTGTATCGCAGTCGGCTGGTGCAACGGCAGGTTGGTGCGCACCCAGTTCTTTCCCCGCTTCGAACGCCTGATCACGAAGGCGACGGGTGTAGTACCGCGTGAGGATGAAGCGCACCGGAATTACAGCGTGGTCTGAGCAGCCCGCTGCCGGATCGTAAGCACCACAAACTCCGCCGGCCTGAGCGGCGCGAATCCGACGACGACGTTCACGATCCCCAACGAGCGGTCGCTCTCTGTCATCGTGTCGCGATCGCACTTCACAAAGTACGACTCACGCGGCGTCGCCCCCTGAAACGCGCCCTGGCGGAAGAGGCCGAGCATGAACGCATCGACATTTTGCCGCACCTGCGCCCACAGCGGCTCGTCGTGAGGCTCGAACACCACCCACTGCGTGCCGCGGTATATACTCGCTTCGAGGAACAGCGCGAGCCGGCGCACCGACACGTACTTGTATTCGTCGCCACTGCCGTCCGCACCAGCGAGCGTGCGAGCGCCCCAGACCACGCGGCCTTTGGCGCCCATGGAGCGCAAACAATTGATGCCCAGTGGGTTGAGCAGACCGTTCTGGGCGTCGTTCACTTTGACCTGCAGCTCTTCCACTCCGGTGAGCGTCGCGTCGAGCCCGGCCGGTGCCTTCCAGACGCCGCGCTGCGCATCGGTCCGTGCAATGACTCCAGCGATCGCGCCGCTGGGTACGAACGTGTCGACTTGACTCGCGCGCAGTGGGTCAACCTGCCGCACGCACGGGAAATACAACGCCGCGTTTTGCGCGGCCTGCGTGCTGAAGCCAAGTGCCTGACGTCCGTCGATCACGTGAGCAACGGCGCGCGCGGGCGGCGTCGCCCACGACGGATCGGGATCAACAATAAGCATGGCTCGCTGACTCACGCACAACTCCAGCGCCGCGCGATATACGTTCGCCGAAGTCGCGATGTAGGTCGATGGCAGTGTGCGAGCGTCTCGGCTACGTGGAGGAATGCATAGCAGGTTGAACAGCTTCGCACGATTGAGCGCGTAGAGGCCGGTCTGCTGCGCTTGATCGCCGATCACGTCATCGTCATCAATGTCCGCGCGGCCCGTCCTGCTCTGCACGCGCACGACGAGGGCGACACGGCCGCCGTTCATGAAATAGTCGCGCACTGCGTAGCTCATCGGGCTCGCCAGATCGAGCCCGCCGAAAAGACGCTCGAACTCGGCGAACCTCGTGAGCTCCACGGGATCGTCGGTTGCACCAGCCACGGCGCGTCCGACGAACGCGGTGATCGATGTTGCGACGCCAGCAATGGAGCGCACACCGCCGGGCGCCTCTTGGACGTACACGCCCGGATCGTCGCGTTGAGGCACAGGTTCCTGGGAGTTCATCGAATCGAGCACCGCAATCTCACGAGCACGGGCGGGCTCGAACGATGAGGCGTTCGAGCCCGCTTTACCGGTTCCCTCGTTAACGACGGTTCACACCGACACACGGTGCAACACCTACGTGCTGAGCACGGCTCCACGCCGCCGCCGAACGGCACCGAGTCCGAGTAGCCCGACGGCAACGAGCGCGACCGACGCCGGCTCCGGCACCACAGCTGTGGCGGTATTCGTGAATGAAAAGCTGAGGTCGTTGTAGCCGTTGGCGCCCTCGGGGAGGTTCAGTAAGTCCTCGAAACTCACCAGTGTCGTTTGCGGCTGCCAACCGGCCTGAACGCGTGCGTGCGGCAAGCCGTCCGGGTTGCGTGCGCCGGGACCGGTAAAAAAGTTCTGCCCGGTATTCTGCACGAACAATCGAAAGATCAGCTCGGTGCCGACGCCGAACGAGCCGAGGTTCAACGTGCTCCCGACGATCGAGGTTTGATTGTTGAAGATGAACAGGTCATTGGCAAGATTGCCGTCGTCGCCGGGATTGCCGCCGGCGTCGAGCAGCAGGAACAGGTCGTTGCTGAACGCCGCCGAGTTCCCGAGATAGGTGGCAACGATCGGATCGATGCCGGTGACGAAGACGCCTAAGCCTTCGGTGCCGGGCGGTGCGATGGGAAACGGCTGCGCCGACGAGACGCGCGGAGCAAGCAGGCCTATCGCTGCGAAGATCATGACGCGGATACTGCGCATACTCACCTCTAAATGTATGGGAGAGACGCACGTGTCCCCTTCATCTTATAGGTCGCGGCAAACGAGTCAAGCTCAACCGTACCAGCGGGCGTTTCGAGGTCGCGCTATTTCTCAGCAGGTGAGTCGTTGAGATCCCGTTGTGTCTCCGGCGCGCGCGCGATCACGATCGTGATGTTGTCTGATCCTCCTCGTTCGAGCGCCATTTCGAGCAGTCGGCGAGCGAGTGGCTCAGCGGCCAGGCCGCTGACGCAAAGTGCGGCGATCTCCTCATCGGACACATGTTTCGTGAGCCCATCGGTGCAGAAGATCAAAATGCACCCGCGCTCCGACACATTCACGCGCGACACCACGGGCGTGGCCTCATCGCCACCGATCGCGCTGGCCAGAACGTGACTGAGCGGTGATTGGTGCAGCTGTTCGGGCTTCAGCGCGCCGACGTCGAGCAGAGCCTGCGCGATTGTCTGGTCGCGCGTGATCTGGCGGAGTTGTCCCTGCGCATGGATGTAGGCGCGACTGTCCCCCACCTGCACCACATACAGCCACGGCCACACGCCGATCCCCAGCGTCAGTGTGGTCGCGAGTCTGCTCTTGTTCGAACGTGTGGCCGCCTCGGCGCGTACGGCGTCATGCGCGCGCATCGCCGCTTCGTGCAGGGCGGTGAGAAACTCCGGATCTTGCCCACTGCCGATTTCCTGGTAGCAGCGCAGGCTCGACGCGACGTATTGCGTAACGGTTTGTGTCGCGAGCTGAGCAGCGGCGGCACCATCACTCGAACCACCTACGCCATCGGCGACCAGCAGAATCGTGCCCAACCGCGCGCCACGCAGCGGCAGTTCGGTGCTCCAGTCCAGACTCGAGCCGTGCACCACGATTTGCGCGTGCACCGTCGCGAGCATGAAATGATCCTGGTTCTGCGCGCGCTTGAGTCCAGGGTGCGTGAGGCCGAACATGTCGAGCTCGTCGTCGGCAGGGCGCGCGTAGACTCCGGCGTGTGATATTGTCGGCATAGTTGATGTCCGGGAAAGTTCGGTGAGTGCCCTTCAACTAATATGCCACCGGTGTTGACCACAGCCTCTCAGGTCGCTTCCGCGGCCGAACCGAACGCGATAACGTGCCGCTGCTCATCAATGACTTCAAAGGCGTGGTCTTGCATGACGAATTGCAGTGTCTGCCCAAGATAGGCGGGGTTGGCGAAGGACATCTGGAATCGCGTGAGCGGAAAACCGGCGCGCACCAGCTCGCGCAACATGGCATTGCGCAGACCAAGTCCTTGCAGAAAGGGGCGCTTCATGCCAAACAACTTCGCCGCAAGCTTCGTCGTATGAACGGGGTTGAAATCTCCGGAGACGGCTCCGAATCGACGTCCCATGTTGGCTGCGATCGCGATGGGCACGACCTGTGTGCCCGGCGCGCTCACATCCAGCTGCGGTTCCCGTTTCCGGAGCCCTGCAATGCTCCGAATCAGCGAACGCCCACTTGTCAGCGCGGCGAGATCGTCGGCCGGAACAGCGCGAATCATGAATCGATCGTTCACGGTACCGAGCAGTTCGCCACCCTGTTCGCGAGGGCGATGAATGGCGATGCGCAGCGCGATCATCGCCTTGCCGTCACCCAGGCGCCACGCCTCCTGCAAGCTGGCGTGCAGTTCCTGATCATCGGCCGCAATCCAGTCGAGCACTTTCGCGTAGTGCGTGGTCTGATGCTGCAGGTGTAGCAGATGACGGAAATTGATGCCGAGATCACGAAAGATGCGGGTGTACAACAGCGTCCCAACGCTCTGATTATAGAGATAGGGGACGGCGGTGTCGGGCTGCCCGTCGGCCGTGACCGAGCCGAATAGCGTGTGCCACTTGGCGCGAAGGGCCGGCGAGATGTGCACCGGTGCGGCGTACGACTTGACGCGCGCCGTTTGCAGCCGATGCGTGGTGGTGAGATTGCGAATGGTGGTGGACCAGTACTCGCGGGCGTAGCGCAGTCCGTCGCTTACGCAGGGCAGATTTACCAGACATTGCCCATCGGGTGCGATCGAGACAATCCCCATGGCGGCGGTATGCGTCGAAATGCGTTCCATCGTCATCTGGCTTTCCCGTTCCTGGTGCGCGATGTGCAAGGTGAGTGCATGCACCTTCATCAGGCTTCTGGTCGAAGGCGAGCTTGAGGGTGGTTTCCCCCAATATGCAGCGTGGGCCGCGATGCGCTAGAGACCTCGCGCGTCGTAGTGGAGCAAACTGTGCAGCCGCTCTGGCGCCCGCACGTTGGCGACAGATCTGCGCCAGCATCGCATCGCGGTCGAAGATGCTGTGTCGCCGGTCAGCCAATCGTCGTTCACCCGACGCCGTGCGGGCTCCTTGATGAATGCTCGCATAAACGGGCTATGGTATTCGCCGATTGCGCCGCCGGTGGATCGTTCGCCAGACACGGCCGCACGTCACAACGCGAGTCGCGCCCGAGCCCTCGATGTATCCGCCCCATGGCAGCGCATTACTCGTACTCGGTGTGTATGCGCGGCGTGTTACTCCCACGCGATCTGCTCCAGCAGCGCTCGCAATCGCCGACCACGCTCCGGATTCACCGACGTCACCCAGGCCACGCGACCCGTTAGATGCGCGCGGAAATCCGGAATTGCGTCGTTGTTCTGAGTGGCCGGTCCCCGTCGCACGCAGTTGGTGAGCGTCGCTTTGAGCCGGTCATACGCGTCGCGTGAAATGTTCACGCGCGCGTTGACGGTGAGCCCGGCGAGTTGCTGTCGCACCCCCTGTCGCATCAGCCGCGTCTTCTGATGCTGCACACGCCAGCCTTCGTCCAGCGCGATCGACGCGACCTGCGCGCTCACGTACTCGGCGCGCCGCGCAAACTCTGCACCGCCGGAGAACGCGAGATCGTCGGCGTAGCGCGAGTAGGTCGCCCCGAGCCAGTCGGCGAGTCCCGTCAACCGGCAATCCAGGCGGAAGGCGCACAGATTGGCGAGCGCGGGCGAGGTGGGTGCGCCCTGTGGCAAGTGCGGCCGGAAGTTCACCCGCGCTGCTTCGGCCAGTACGCCCTTTTCAAACGGCGCCGACGCAAACACGCGGCGCGGCGTGGTGGTGGTGCATATGCCGCCGAGCAAGTCTGCGACGGGCTCCGGGTAGCCGAGCGTACGGAACACCGATTGCACGCGTGCGCCGCTCACGCACGGGAAAAAGTCGGCGAGGTCCATGCGCAACAGCATCGCACTGCCCACGTGCTGCGCGGCGAATGTGTGCACGGAGCGTCCCTTCACAAAACCGTGTGCGGCCGTGTAATAGGGTGGCACATGATCGAGGATCTGCGAAAGGATCTGACGCTGCAGCGATTTAAGTCGCGCCTGCGGTGCCTCGATCAAACGCACGCCGCCGTGCCGCTTGGTCAGCACGGTGTAGTGATAGTGACCAAGACGTGGTGAGGCGGCACGTCGGTTCAGATCCCGGCAGTCGCTGAACCATTCGAGCTCCCCGATGGTGAGCCCCAACCAGTCTGCCAACTCGCGAACAGTGACGATGGCAGGCAGCCCCCACGAGGCATCACGTACCGCGGGCTGCATGGTTGATGGTTCGAACAACGCGACCCGGCTGGCGCTCCGTGGCCGCAGCGCCGCGTACGGCTGCTGCTCGTCGCCATCATCACCGTCGCGGCGCAGCACCTGCAGCACATCATCACCATCGCGGCGTAGCAACTTCAGCACCTCACGCCGTCGCGGCCGCACGCCGTTGGTGCACAGCGTCAGATACTCAGCCACAAGACGCTGCAGCACGCGTCGCGGGCCGCGGGCGACGATGGAAACACGGGCGAGAATGGCGTCGGCGGACTGCTCGCCCGCCAGACAGGCGTTGACGAGTGCATGGGCGAGAGGTGAATCACGCATGAACGACGCGGCGGAGTGCTTCAACGAGTCTGACTTTGCGTGAGCATCTCTGCCGGCGACCGCCTGCAGCGCCGCTCAGGCGACGGAATCCCAGCTTCCCACGTATCCCCGGGGTATCCCCGGAGTGGCGCCCCCGTTCTGTGATCAGCAGTTCGGTGTTGCCGGCTTGAAGCACTCACACCCTCGCGCGATCTGCAGTCCGTGTTCCAAGATCAGTCTCTCTTGCTGCCAATTACGGTAACACACTCGCCGCCGCACCGCTACGGCACAAACTCCCGCACACGCACGATGAACAGCCCTTCACGCACGCTCGTGAAAATCACCACGCCACTCTTGAAGAACGGGTAGTTGCTCCACGCCCCACTTTGCACGGCGCTGAAGCCGGGCCCATCGTCGTTGAACGGCGCGCTGTCGAAGAAGCCCATTTCGCGCGGCGATGCGCGATCACTGATATCGAGCACACGCAGCCCGCTGCCGTAGTTGGATTCGTACACGCGGTTGCCCACCACATAGAGATTGTGGTCGGACGACTTCACGGGCCCGTAGTACATCTTCGCGACGACCGGATCGGCGAGATCGGTGAGATCCCATACGATCGTTCGGGTGCCTTCCACCAGGCCGTCCATCTCATCGCCTTCGTCGTTCATGTAGAAGTAACGGTGCTCCGCGTCAAACCACCCCTGATGCGCGTACGACACATTCGGATAGCTGTTGCGACCGATCGTCACGGGTTTGGATTTGTCGGTGACGTCGGCGATGTTGATCTCCTTCTCGTTCGACCCAACACAGATCTCCCGTCCCCGGTATTTCGCATCGGGCCCATTGTAGACCACGCATTGGGCATCGTGCGTGTAGCCGCGCGGATTGCTGCCACTGCGATCGTTATAGCAGCCCACGAACTTGAGTGCCGTGGGCGAGCGCGCGTCGATGATGTGTAATCCGCCGCCGCACGTTTCGCCGCCGCCGTTCGCGCCCACCACGTACAGGAACCGACTCGCAGTATCGGCGACGATGTTGTGCGCGCTGGCGATGTTGCGATAGGTGGTATCGGGCGCAAAGGTCGGCGCGTTGCGCGCCGCACGCAGTCGCGTGAGGTCGAACACCTGCACGCCGTGCGCACCGGCGCCGTCGGCCACGATGTACGCGTGATTGCCGATCACCTTGATGTCGCGCCACACGGACGGTGGCGCGCCGCGTGTGCGCGGCAGTGTGCCCACGAGTTGCGGATGTGATGGATCCGTGACATCGACAAAACTCGCGCCATCACGTCGCGCCACGAGCGCGTAGTCACGCTGTGTTTGCGGGTCGGTCCATCCCCACACATCGTTCAGCCACACGCCGCGTTCACCGCCGAGTGCGCTCACGGGCATGTGGGAGACCAGATCGACGTTGTTGCACGTGTACACGCCCACCTTGCCGGCGGTACAGGACGCGGCGGGCGTGGCGCCGTCAGCGATCGACGCGATCGTACCAGTGAGCAGTTGTGTGTGCTCCCACTCGTCGCCGCGTCTCGTGGCGGCGAGCACCCGTCCCTCCCCAAAATCGCGCGTCGGCATCGAGATCGCGGCGCGCTCACCCCTACTTGCCATCGCGAAGCCGAACGAGAATGGCCACGAGGTGCCTTGACTCGAGTCGGCGATCAGGCTCGCCACGCCGCGCCATCCACGGGCACTGTCGGCAAGAAAACGATAGACGCGCCCGTTGGCGCCAGGCGCACCAACCCACACATCGCGCCCGACAGTCGATATCGCGGCGCCGAACTGTGTGCCCCGTCCGCCGTCATACGCACGCAGTTCGCCAGACACCGACCACGGTGCATTCGCACTGCGCGTCAGCACATGCACCAGCATCGCACCGGGTGCGCCGACAAACGCGCGCGCACCGTCGAGCAACACGCTCGCACCCACACCGGCCCGTTCGGCGCCCGGTTGCGGAATATTCACCGCGGTCGGGGCGCTCCAACGCCCATCGTCCGAACGCGTGGACACAAACGCCTGGCCAACACCACCCTTGTCGTTCGGTGCGCCGATGAGCAGTTGGGTGCCTTGCAGGCTGAGACTGTGGCCGAATGCGGCCAGACTATCGAGCGAGGCGGGTTTGAGCACCGCCTGCATCTGCCACGAGTCGCCTCGCCGCCGATAATGATACACCGCGCCGCCGCCAGTCACCCTCGGGGCACCGACAAACGCCTCGTTGCCAGCGAGCACTATGGCCTGCCCAAACTGCCCGGCACTCGGCGCCGCGATTCGTTCGCTCTGCCGCCACACAGCGCGCGTCGACTCGCGCGTGAACGCGTACACCACACCCGCGATCGCGCCCTTTCGCGGCGCGCCCACGAGCAGCGTGTTGCCATCGAGCGCGAGCGTCTGGCCGAAGCTGTCCATGCGCAGTGTGTCGGAGGCGGTCAGACGCATCTGTTCTTGCCACCGTCCTGCCGCATCGAGTCGATAGGTGTACACCGCGCCCGGGCCGTACCAGTTGAGCGGCTGGCCCACGAGCAGTTCCATCTCCGTCATGGCCAGCGCGCGGCCGAAGTTCGCTTCCTGCGCGGACAGTAGCGATGCGACGAGCGCCGTCGACAGTACGAGTGCGGATACCAGCGTGGTTCGTGGCATGAGGGAGCTGGAAAAGAGAGATGGGGTGCCCACGCCAGAAGTATGCGCTGCGGCTTCGCTCATCGCACCTGCGCCGGATACGATCGGCACGCGGGACCGATGCTGCGACGCGCGACCCTCGAGCGTATGTTTGGCGGAAGGTGCCCTTCCCTCCTTGCCGGATACCCCATGCTTCGCCACTGCACGCATGCTGCATTGTTGGTGCCCCTGCTGCTCGCGCTACCGATCGGCGCGCAACCACAGCCGTCGGTACGTGTTCAGGTAGCGCTTCCGAAAGCCCAAGCCAGTACGCCGCTCGACGGGCGACTACTCCTGCTCGTGTCCACCGACAGTACGCGCGAGCCACGCTTCCAGATCAGCGACGGCGCCGAATCGCAGCTGGTGTTCGGTACGGACATCGAGAACTGGTTACCCGGGTCGACGCGCGCGGTGACGGAGCAGGCGGATGCCTATCCGCTGGCGTCGCTGCGGGACTTGCCGCGTGGGCGGTATTGGGTGCAGGCACTGCTCAATCGCTACGAAACGTTCACGCTGAGCACCGGACACTCGGTGAAGCTGCCGCCCGACAAGGGTGAGGGGCAGCAGTGGAGTCGCAAGCCGGGCAATCTGTACAGCACGCCGCAGTGGATCACTCTCGACGCGCGGCAGCGCAACGTGCCCACCGTATCACTGGACAGAGCGATTCCGGCGATCGCGCCGCCAACAGATACGAAGTGGATCAAACACATCACAATTCGCAGTGAGCGCCTGTCGAAGTTCTGGGGGCGCGATATGTACATCGGCGCCAACGTGCTGCTGCCCGCCGGGTTCAATGAGCATCCGAACGCGCGCTATCCGCTGGTGGTGTACCACGGACATTTTCCGGCCACCTTCGAAGGCTTTCGCGAGACACCGCCCGACCCGAATCTCACTCCTGACTTCTCGGCACGCTTCAATCTCGCGGGCTACAATCGCATTCAGCAGGAGCTGCAGCACCAGTTGTACAAGGATTGGACGGCGCCGGGATTTCCGCGCGTGCTGCTCATGGAGGTGCGTCACGCCACACCCTACTACGACGATTCCTATGCGGTGAACTCGGCGTCACAGGGACCGTGGGGCGACGCAATCATGTACGAACTCATCCCCGAAGTGGAAAAGCGTTTTCGTGGGATTGGACAGGGATGGGCGCGCATCACGTACGGCGGTAGCACCGGGGGCTGGGAAGCCATGGCGGTGCAGATGTTCTATCCTGATGAGTTCAACGGCGCCTACGTCGCCTGTCCGGATCCCATCGATTTCCGTGCGAACACCGTGTTCAATCTGTACGACGACACGAACGCGTACTTTCTCGACAGCCCCTGGAAGCGCACGCCACGGCCCGCACGCCGCAACTACCTCGGACAGGTGCAGGCGACGATGGCCGAAACCAACCGCCGCGAGGCCGCGCTCGGCAGCAAGGGACGCAGCGGCGATCAGTGGGATATCTGGCAGGCCACGTACTCGCCCATGGGCGATGACGGATACCCCAAACCGATCTGGGACAAACACACGGGCGTGATCGACAAGAAGGTCGCCGCCTACTGGCGTGAGCACTACGACCTTTCGTACATCCTGCGACGTGACTGGTCGACGCTCGGGCCCAAGGTCTATGACAAGCTGAACATCTACGTGGGCGACATGGACAACTACTACCTCAACAACGCGGTCTATCTCGTTGAGGATTTTCTCAAAAGCACGGCCAATCCGCGCTGGACGGGTGAAATCACCTACGGTGATCGCGCCGAGCACTGCTGGAACGGTGATCCGACGCGAAGCAACGCCTACTCTCGGTTGCGATACCACCAGATGTACATCCCACGCATTCTCGATCGTATGCGTGCGCGCGCACCCAGCGGAGCGGACACGCTGAGCTGGCGCTACTGAGCGGAGCGCTGCGCCGCGGCATCAGGAGGAACCGCTCCTGCGTCTCTGTTCAATGTGGGCAGCGAGCACAGCGCGTGCTCACGCGGAACTCCTGCGGTGTTGCCGTGGTTTAACACCGATGATCAAACCCATCCTGCAAGTCATTGTCGCGAGCGTCCGCCCCACTCGCATCGGCGGCGCAGTCGCCGACTGGTTCATTCCAATCGCCGAATCGCACGCCGGCTTTGCCGTGGAACGCGTGGACCTGCGAGAAATCGCGCTGCCGCTGATCGACGAGCCTTACCATCCCATGAAACAGATGTACGAGCACGAGCATACGAAGCGATGGAGCGCCACGATCACTCGCGGCGACGCGTACGTATTCGTGACACCCGAGTACGATTTTTCGCCGCCGGCCTCGCTGCTGAACGCGATTCAGTGTCTCGCAAAGGAGTGGATGTACAAACCACTCGGACTCGTGAGCTACGGCGGCGTATCGGCCGGACTGCGCTCGGCGAGTACACTGCGGATCATTGCCACCGCCAACAGCATGATGCCGTTGCCCGGCGCCGTGTCGATTCCCTTTGCGGGCAAGTTGGTTGACTCCGAGAACGCACACTTTACCCCCGGTGAGGTGCAGGACAAGGCGGCAACATCGCTGCTCGGCGAACTCGTGCGTTGGGAACGGGCGATGCGGGTGCTCAGGAGCTAAGCTCTCCGTGCCGTCACCGTCCACGGAGTATCAAAATGCACCACGACACTCCCGCGTTTCCTTCCGCTCTCCACTCGCGCGTGCGCTTGCGCAATCTCTCCGATCGGCAGGCAGCAATCGATCAGCGGCGTGAAGCGACCGGCCGCAGCCATCTGCACAATCGTGCGTAGATCGGCAATCCGCTCGGCCGCGGGTCCGGCGATGATGCGTTGCCGGGAACGGAGTGTCACCCACGGCGCTCGTAGCAACTCCGGAAGCGTTGCCAGTACGAGCAGCAAGCGTCCGTTTGCGCGAAGCGCGTGCGTGACCCGTGCGTACGGCGCGTTGCCCACCGTATCCACGATCACGTCATAACGAATGCCTTCCGCGGCGAAGTCAACCTTGCCGTAGTCAAGCACGCGCGACGCGCCCAACCGCGACATGAGCGCCGCGTTGGCGGCACTGCACACAGCGGTCACGTTGGCGCCAGCGTCGACCGCGAGTTGCAGCATGGCCGAACCGACGGTACCCGATGCACCGTTGATCAATACCTGCTCGCCCGCGCGAAGCTTCGCACGCCGGAAGAAGTCCAGTGCCGTTGTGCCGCCGAACGCAAGCGCCGCGGCCGACTCGTAGGAGAGGTTGGGGGGCTTGTGCACGATGAGGCTCTGCTCGGGCAGACAGCAATATTCAGCGTGCGCACCGAGTTTGCTCCCTGGAAACGCAATCACAGCGTCACCAAAACCAAACGTGCGCACAGCGCTGCCCACCGCGATGACGTCGCCTGACAGCTCGCTGCCAAGAATCGGTTGACGTGGCGCGCTCAGCCCGAAAGCGAACCGCCCAAACACACCAAAGCCGTGCGGCATGGTCAAACTGCGTATACGCCAATCGGCCGACGAGACCGTTGTAGCGCGCACCCGAATGAGCACATCGTGCGGGCCGGGTGCCGGCAGTGGTACCGGTTCCACGGTAACTACCCCTGGTGGCCCGTAACGGCGGTACACGGCGGCTTTCATCGCTTCGGCTTGCGCGTCAGTGACGTAGTCACGCCGAGGCGCACTGAGAACATGTTCGCGGCGGAGCGCTTTACATCGAGGTCGAGTGTGCCGTCAGGATTGTCGGTGACACCGCCCTTGATGAGGTAGTTGCGCTGGCCGTGTCCCTGGTACGACACCCCGAGATCCACCGCCACACCCGAGCGAATGGGCAGCGACAGACCGGCGCCAGTACTCCACGCCAATCCACTATCGCCGAAGTGTTCGTCCGCCGCGACCACATCGGGCCAGAGTCCGCCACCGAGCCCGGATACGGTGGCCAGTCGACTCACACCGATGAGACCGTGCCCGTATGCACGCACAGGTCCCAACGGCCAGGAGAACTCGGGACCGATCCCAGCGGAGAGAATCCCGTTCGCGGTCGTGACGTTGACGGCCACACGACAGCCCGGCGTGGTAGCGAGACACGTTCGTTGGCTCTCGTGCCCGTAGTTGAGGTAGGCGCCCTCGAGCCGGAGCGACACCAGCCCAAATCGGTCGAGCCGGAGGCGGAGGTGCGCGTGCACACCGCCGGCATTGGCCACATTCTGCCGGAAGGCTCCGGTCGGGCGACCCATATCTGCGGCGACGCCCGCGTACCAACGCGGTATCGAGGGCGTTCCGCTGTCGGCGGGCACGACGGTGAGTTCCTGTGCCCCCGAAGTGCTGGCCAGCAGCACGAAGGCTGTGCCGATGGACCAGATCAGCGGGGAGATGGCGGAGGCCAGTGATCGCATGGCAAGAATCCTGAGTTGATGGAAAGCAGCACTTACGCTGTATGTTTTAGCCTACACCGTAAGTATGCCCGTTGACAAGTGGCCTGGGACGGTTGCCGTTCGGCCCCACTTTGCGTTATCTCATTTGCATGCCCACACCCCGACGGTCTCCGCTCACCCGCGAGCGCGTGCTGCGCGCCGCCGTGCGGCTGGCCGACAAACACGGACTCGAGGCGCTCTCGATGCGGCGTCTGGCCGCCACGCTGAAAGTCGAAGCGATGTCGCTGTACAATCACGTCACCAACAAGGATGATGTGCTGGACGGTATGGTCGATCTCGTGATCGGCGAAATCACACTGCCAACGCCGGGTGGCGACTGGAAGGCCGAGATGCGCACGCGTGCTCTGTCGGCGCACGCCGTGTTGCTCGCGCATCCGTGGG
>JBBRFQ010000040.1:0-23611 GCA_038224035.1 Gemmatimonadales bacterium | reverse complement strand
GGCCCGTCGTCCGCAGTGGAAATTGTTCGTGGGATCGTTCTGGTTTGACCAGGCGAGTGGACAACTCGTGAAAGCCGCGTATCGACTCGCGGTGCCGATTGAAATATGGGACGTGGCCAGCGAAGAGGTGGAGAATGATGTGGAGCGGTACGATGCGATCGAGCGGGCGCGTGACTCCATTGCGCGCGAACGCTTGCCGCGCGATCAGTACGTGCGTGATTCCACGGTGCGCGCGTCGCGATCGACCAGTGACGACGGTGCCCCGGGCTGGGTCAAGGCCGCGTTTCAGCCGGCCCGTGGCTCACTCGATGCGGTCACGATTGAATACGGATTGTACGGCGGGCAGTTCTGGTTGCCGCGGGCCAATAGCGCAACGTTCAGTGCGCAAATAGGACCGCTGCGTACGCCGTTTACGCTCGATGAAAAGTTTACCTACGACGAAGTGAACGGCGACTATCGCACGCCGCCGGTGCCGGCGGCGTTGACGGCCGCGCAGCGGGCCGCGCTTGCTGACAGTGTGGCGGGTGATTCGCTGCAGCGGGTGCGCGAGACCGGAGGCTCGGTCAGTGTCAGCATCGGAATCGGCGGCGATGATAGCCTGCGAGTGGCCGTCGCGGATTCGGTGTATCGCGCCGCTCGGTGTCGTGCTGGTGACAGCACGTATGTGCGCACCGAATCGCGATATGGTGGTGCGTTGCGCGTGGCGTACACCATGCCCTGTGATCGCAACAAGCTCCGCACGAGCGACGCCCTGCCGGCTGCTGATGTATCGACTGAGGACCTGTTCGATATCAGCTCACGTGACCAGTTGCTCGACGCGCTGGGTCTGTCACTCCAACCCGGCTGGGGACCGATGCGTCCCACGATTCGCACGGGTCTCGATCAGCTTCGCTACAATCGCGTCGAGGGCTTGAGCGTGGGGCTGCTGGCGCAACAGGTGCTGGGCGCGGGATACACGGCGCGCGCCGCGGCACGCCTCGGGCACGCCGATCTCGAGTTCAACGGTGAGCTTGGCGTGGAGCGCAGCAACGGACGACACACCGCATTCGGCGGCGTATACCGCCGGCTCACCGCGACGGCGCCCGAGTGGGGCAACCCGTTGTCGTTCGGCCCGTCGATCCCGGCGATTCTCTACTCACGAGATGAAGGGTTCTACTATCGGACCGTGGGCGTGGAAGTCGGCGAGCGCCGCGTGATGCGCCAGGGCGCGTTCGAATGGCGACTCTTTACCGAGCAGCAGCGCACGGCTGGTGACAGTACCGTCGTCGACACGTGGTCGATCGGGCGCACGCTCGGCATCGGGCAGTTCCGCACCAACTTCGACGCGTCGCGCATTTCCGTGACCGGACTGGGTGCGTCGTGGTCGCGCGCGTTCGGCAGCGATCCACAGGGACTGCGCCTGATCTCCACGCTGCGTGCTGAAGGGGGCACCGGCACGGTAACCTATGGGCGTTCGGCGATTGAACTGCAGGCCACACGTCCGCTGCGTCGGGTGACCGCCGCGCTCACCGGCAGCGCGGGCACGAGTGTGGGCGACTTGCCGCCGCAGCGCGGCTGGTTCCTTGGTGGTTTGCGCACCGTGCGTGGTAGTCCGCCCGGCAGCGCGTTTGGCAATGCGTTCTGGTTCGGCCGCGCGGAAATGGGCACGAAGTTCGGCTTCGTGCGACCGGTCGTGTTCTACGACGCGGGATGGGCCGGCAATCGTGAGGCCTTTGGTCAGGGCCGCATGTTGCGCGGCGCGGGTGGCGGGATGTCGTTCCTCGACGGCATCTTCCGGCTCGATGTCGCGCGTAACCTCGCGCGGCGCGGTGGCTGGCGCACCGATCTGTATTTTGAGGCTCCGATCTAGGAATACTTTGGCACCATCTGCGACCGACGGGACCGCTGGGAGGCCCGTCGCACGGTTCAGCACTGTCTCGCTGTTCGTGGTCGCGCTCTTCTGCAGCGCCGCTCTGATCTTCATGCTGCAACCGCTGTTCGCCCGCTTGGTGACCCCGCTGCTCGGCGGCTCATCATCGGTGTGGAACACTGCGATGGTGTTCTTTCAAGCGGCGCTGCTCGGCGGATATTTCTACGCGCACCTGCTGCAGCGTGTGCGCTCGGTGCGCCGGCAAGTATGGCTGCACCTCGCGGTGCTCGCGCTGGCGGCGGTGGTGCTTCCACTCGCGCCGTCCACGTTGATGGGCACGCCTGATGTTGAACGGCCGGCGCGCTGGTTGCTCGGCGTGCTGGCGCTCTCGGTGGGCGCGCCGTACATGGCCGCGTCGGCGACGGCGCCCCTGCTGCAAGCGTGGTACGCCCGCACCGATCAACCCGATGCGTCCGATCCGTACTTCCTGTACGGCGCGAGCAATCTCGGCAGCCTGCTCGGCTTGCTGGCGTATCCGCTCCTGGTCGAGCCCAGCGTTGGCGCGCGTGCGCAAGCGGTGGGTTGGTCGTGGGCGTACGGCGGCGTGGCGATGCTGGTGGTGGTGTGCGGATTGGTGGCGGCGCGGCGGCTGCGTGAGCGTGCGCCGGTGCCTGTCGTCACATACGTCGCGCCCGGCTCCGGGGCGGAGGTGGCGCCCCACAACGACCCGGCCGACGACGCCGCGCCAGTGTTTTCGACTTCTGACCACACCAATCGTTGGGGAAAACGCCTCCACTGGGTACTGGCTGCGGCGGTGCCATCGGGACTGCTCATTGCGGTCACCCAGCACATCGTGACCGACGTGGCATCGGCGCCCTTTCTGTGGGTGCCGCCGCTGGTGCTTTATCTGCTCACGTTCGTATTCGCGTTCCGCACTGGTGCACAGGCAGCCGGTCCGCTGCTCTTCTTCGTGCACGCGGCCACGGTGGCGTGCGTGATCGTGCTGCCGCGCTCCGACTCCATGGAGATCGACGTGGCGCTCCGATTGCTCACGCTCTTCACGTCGGGACTGGTCTGTCATCGAGCGCTCGCGGCGGCGCGTCCTCACACGTCCCGCCTGACCGAGTTCTACACCTATGTGTCGCTCGGCGGCGTGGTCGGTGGTGCGGCCACCGCTCTCGTGGCGCCAATCGTCTTCAACGCGATCATTGAGTACCCGCTGTTGCTCGCGGCCACCTTTTTCTTTGGCCCGCGAGTGAGCATCCGGTGGAAGCCCGCCGCCGATACCATGTTGCTGGCCGGCGGAGGTGTGCTTGTCATTGCACTCTTCCAGTGGCTCCCGATGGATCGCGCATTGCTTGGCGTGATCGGCACCGCGGTATTACTCAATCGAACGCGTCCGCTGGCGGTCGCACCGCTCGTGATCGGTATCATGGTGCTGGCCGTCACGCGCGTTTCCAGCGGCACACTGCTCACGCGTGATCGCACCTTCTTTGGCTCGTATCGCGTGATCGAGGTCGTGCGTCCGCTCGGTACGATGCACATGCTGCTACATGGCAGCACGATGCATGGCGCACAGTGGCGAGATACCGCACGCGCGCACGCGTCCGTCACCTACTACGCCGAGGGCTCGGCATTGCACGAAGCCGTGATGGCCGCGCTGCCCGTATCACGCTCGGCGCAGGCGGCATTCATCGGACTCGGCACGGGTGCCATGGCCTGTGTGCTGCGCGACGGCGATTCCGCGACGTTCATTGAAATCGATCCGGCAATCGCGGCGCTGGCGAGTGACCCGCGCTACTTCACGTATCTCTCGGCGTGCCCGCGCAACACGCGCGTGCTTCTCGGGGATGGCCGCATTGTGATGGACCGTCTCCCCGCGGCCTCGCTCGACGTGATCCTCGCCGATGCGTTTTCGTCCGACGCGATTCCCGCGCACTTGCTGACCCGTGAGGCGATCCGAGTGTACATGCGCGCGCTGCGCCCCGATGGCGTGCTCGTGTTGCACGTCTCCAATCGACATCTGGCGATCGCGAACGAGGCGGTGCGGGTGGCCGCGGCCGAAGGGCTGGCAATTCGATTCTGGCGGTCACGACCCCGAACCACGGCCGGGACCGGATACCTCGAAAGCACGTCGGCGTCGGCGGTGCTGGTGACGCGCAACGAGGCCGCGATGGAAACGCTCGGTCTCGGCGCCCATTGGCGCGTGCCGAGCGTGCCGCCGGGGCGCGCCTGGTCCGACGACTTCATCGATCTGCTGCGAGCCCTTCGCGAGCCCTCGCTCGACTCCCTGGTGACCAGCGACACGCCTTGATCGTTGCGTATTCAGTGGTGGTGGCCCATGCCTGGGTCCGCCCAGCCTGCACGTTCTCGGCTTGAGTGATATACTTGCGCGTAAGCGGCGTAGTACGCCCCGGACGGCGCATCCGTCCGTTCCCCGACGCCTCGCGCACCCAGTGACCGACTCACTCGGCCCCGATCATTCGCGGTATGAACAGAGCAACGCGGACGTGCTGCTGTGGCAGACGCGCTACCGCGTTGCGCTGGCGCTGCTCGCCGCCGGTGTCGCGGTGTTGCTGCGCACGGTGGGCTGGCTCAACGTGTCGCCGGTCGCCTCATCATTGCTTGGCGCCGACGCTGCCGACTGGCTGATCGGCCTCTCCGCCACGGTGTATGTGGTCGTGGTGATTGCGCTGCACCGACGCGTGGAACGACTGCGGCGCGCCGGTCGGGCGCTGGCGACGTTCATGATGGTGTGTGACCTGCTGCTCGTCTTCGTGATGGTGTTTGTACTGGCGCCCGCCCGCGACTATGACCGCGCGCTGCTCGTCGCGCTGTTCGCACTGCAACTCACCCATGTGTATTTCGGCCGGGGGCCGGCGCTGCTCATGCTCGGGACAACGGCCGCCGGCTACCTGCTGCTGGTGGACATCGGCGTGCGCCACTCGGCGGACCTGTCGTGGCCGGAGTCGCTGGTGACGCTGGCCATATTCGGTGTGGGTGCCGGCCTGGTCACGCTGGTGCAGAGCCACATGCACGAACGCCTGGCGCGCCTGCTCGACATGTTCGCGCGCGCCGAGGATGGAGACTTCAGCGCGTCCTACGATGTCTCCGCCGACGTGCGTCCGGACGCGATCACGCACGTGGGTCGCGCGTACAATCGCATGCGCGCGCATCTGGCCGATATCGTGGAGACCGATCCGCTGAGCGGGTGTCTCAATCGTCGTGGATTCGAACAGCAGTTCCGGCGTGAACTCTCACGCGCCGCGCGTGCGCAAACGGAACTTGCCATCATCGATATCGACCTCGATCACTTCAAGCAGATCAACGATACGTACGGCCATCTGGCCGGCGATCGGGTGATCGCGGAGGCTGGTGAGTTGCTCCGCGCGAACGCACGCGTTGGCGACGTCGTCGCACGCACCGGTGGCGAGGAGTTTTCGATCCTCGCTCCGGGCAGCGGTCTGGCGGGTGCGCAGCATCTCGCGCTGCGCATCGTTGAGGCGTTCCGTCGGCGCGAGTTTGGTGACGCGTTGCGCATTTCCGTGACGGCATCCGTTGGCGTGGTGGCCGACACGGTCACCGACGAGGGCATTGCGCAGGATCTGCTGGCGCGCGCCGATGAGGCACTCTACGCGGCCAAGCGCAGCGGGCGCAATCGCGTGGTGGTGTGGTCGCAAGGACTGGCCGCGCTGCGCGTGGGACAGCCGGCGGTGAACGCGGAAGGCGGGGGCGGGGACAGCGAAGATCCCCGCGCTCCATCGTCAATGGAACCGCCTCGCCGCTCTATGGGAGTCGGAACGTCCCGTCGGTAACGATCACTGACGCGCCGCCCACGCGCACCGCGGTGACGGCGCCGTGCCGCTTGTCCGCTTCGATGTCGAGCCGCGAGGGGCGCTGCATCTCAATGCCCTGCGCCACGCGCCACGCCAACGTGCCATCGCGCGGCGTGCGAGCCGCCAGATAGCCGGCCAGACACGCGTTGGCCGAGCCGGTCGCAGGATCTTCGGGCACGGATAGTCCCGGCACAAACACCCGCGCGCGCAGATCAACATCACGAAGCGAGACCGGCGCATCGGCGCGATCGTTGTCATCACGCACCACGGCGAACACCATCGGCTCCGCCGCCCACGTGCCGCGCAGGAACTGATCCCACGCGCCCATGTGGACGCGTGCGCGTCGTACTGCGCTGACCGATGCCAATGGCACTACGAGAAATGGCAATCCGCACGACACACCTGCCGGACTATGCGTGCCACCCACGAAATCGTCAGGAGCGAGGCTCAGCACCTCGGCGAGTTCGTTGATGGACGGCACTCCGCTGGTGCGCTCCTCGGGCAGTTGCGCCGTGGTGAGCTGCGCCCACACCGGTGCGCCACCTTCGCACCGCACCGTCACGGGCACGGGTCCCACATTCTCGCCGAGCACCAACTGCACGCGGTCGCCAGTAATGGCAACGCTGCCGCTGGCCACGAGTACGTGCGCCGTACCGAGCGTGGGATGTCCGGCAAACGGCACCTCGCCGCCCGGCGTAAAGATGCGCACGCGATGCGTGGTATCCTCACGCTCGGCGGCGAACACGAATGTGGTTTCTGAGAAGTTGAACTCGCGCGTAATCGCGAGCAGCGTCTCCGCGCTTAGTCCCTCGGCACCGAAGACCACCGCGAGCTGATTGCCCGCGAGTGGCGTATCGGTGAACACATCACATGTGACAAATCGCAGCGTGCGCATCGGCGCGAGTTACTCCGCGCCGAGGAACGGATAACGCCAGTCGGTGGGCGGGCTGAACGTTTCCTTGATGTTCCGCGCACTCACCCAGCGCACCAGATTGAGCTTGGAGCCCGCCTTGTCGTTGGTGCCCGAGCCGCGGGCGCCGCCGAACGGCTGCTGTCCCACCACGGCGCCCGTGCACTTGTCGTTGAGATACAGGTTGCCCGCGGCCTGACGCAGCGCCGTTGACGCTTCGTGCAGCGCCGCGCGGTCCTGCGCGATGATGGCGCCGGTGAGGGCATACGGCGAGGTGCTGTCCACGAGCGTGAGCGTTTCCTGCCACTTCGCGTCGTCGTACACATGGCAGGTGAGAATCGGGCCAAAGATTTCTTCGCAGAGCAGTGTGTGCGACGGATCGGTGGCTTCCACCAGCGTGTTCTCCACGAACCAGCCGGTGCTGCGATCGGTGTTACCACCGGCAATGACCGAGGCCGACGACTTCGCGAGCGCGAGATATTTTTCGTTGCGTGCGAATGATTTTTCATCGATCACCGCGCCCGTGAAGTTGCGGAAGTCCCGCACGTCACCCATCGACATGTCGGCCATCATCGCCACCACACGGTCGCGCACGTCGTTCCAGAGCGACCGCGGAATGTACGCGCGGCTGGCCGCCGAACACTTCTGTCCCTGATACTCAAACGCACCACGCACGAGCGCCACCGCAGCCACCTGCGGGTCGGCCGACGGATGCAACAGAATAAAGTCCTTGCCGCCCGTTTCGCCGACGATGCGCGGATAGCCGCGATAATTTCCCATGTTGCGACCGATCGTTTCCCACATGCTGTTGAACACGCCCGTCGAGCCGGTGAAGTGCACGCCGGCGAGCGCGGGATCAGCGAGCGCCCGATCAGAAATCGCGACCGGATCGCCGGGCAAAAAGTTGATGACACCGGGCGGCAAGCCGGCGGCTTCGAGCAGCTGCATGGTGTACCACGCCGAGAGCATCGCCGACGACGCGGGCTTCCACAGCACCGTGTTGCCCATGAGCGCGGGAGCCGTGGGCAGGTTGCCGCCAATCGCCGTGAAGTTGAACGGCGTCACCGCGTACACAAACCCTTCGAGCGGACGGTAGTCGAGCTGATTCCACATCGTGTTGTTCGACAGCGGCTGTTCGGCGTACAGGTCCTGTGCGAACCCCACGTTGAAGCGCCAGAAGTCGATCATCTCGCACGCGGCGTCGATTTCGGACTGGTAGACCGTCTTCGCCTGTCCCAGCATTGTGGCCGCATTCAGCGTGTCGCGATGCGTGGTCGTCAGCAACTCGGCGGCCCGCAGAAACACCGCCGCGCGATCTTCCCAACGCCAGTTGGCCCAGTCCTTCTGCGCGTCGGCAGCAGCCGTAATCGCGGCGCTCACATCTTCAACGCGTGCCTTGTGATACGTGGCCAGCACGTGCTGGTGCGCACACGGCATCGTGGCCTGCCCGAGATCGCCCGTGTGAATGCGCTTGCCGCCCAACACAACCGGAATCTCGGGCTGTTCGGAGGCCATGCTGGCGAGGCGTGCTTTGAGCGAGGCGCGCTCGGCGGAGTCCGGCGCGTACGCACGAATCGGCTCGTTGACGGCGGGCGGCACACGGCGCGTACCGTCGAAGGCGGCAAAAGACATGAAACGTCTCCGGGGGAATCATTCGGGGAACAGTCGAACGGACGGTGCGCAGTCGCGACCGCGCGCGTAGGGACAAAGTAACGAGTGGACCCGAAGCCCACTGGCCGCCTACCCTATCGCGCCGTTGTCGATGAGCCGGACACCGCCGACATGCACGGCCACCAGCGCCCGCGCCGGTCGCGCGACACGTGTGATCGGGCGCAGTGTTTCGGCGTCCACCACCACGGCGTACTCTACCGTCAGCGCCGACTCGCGCCGCAGCGCGGCGTGCAACCGCCGCTCGAGATCGTCGATCTCGGTGAAGCCCTCCGCAAACGCTTCCTGCGCGTGTCGAATGGCCGCCGAGATCGCGAGCGCACCGGTTCGCGCTGCGTCGCTGAGGCGCGCATTGCGGCTCGACATCGCCAGTCCGTCTGCCTCTCGCACAGTGGGCACTCCGATGATCTCGACATCGAGCAGCAGGTCGCGTACGAGCTGACGTACCACCAGCAGCTGCTGCCAGTCCTTCTCGCCAAAGTACGCACGGTCGGGACGCACGGCGCGCAGCAGTCGCGTCACCACCGTGGCCACGCCGCGAAAGTGACCGGGGCGGAACTCGCCCTCGAGCACCTCGCTGATGCCGTCGACCGTCACCCAGGTGCTGAAACCGGGCGGGTACATCACCTCCGGCGATGGCGCGAACACGATCTGCACGCCCTCGGCCGCGAGCAGCGCAACATCGCGTGCTTCATCGCGTGGATACGCCGCAAGATCGCCGGGATCGTTGAACTGCGCCGGGTTCACAAAAATGCTCACCACGGTTACGTCATTCCCGGCGCGACAATGCCGCACGAGCCTGCGATGACCGTCGTGCAGCGAGCCCATGGTAGGCACGAAGCCCACGCGATCACCGAGCGCGCGACGGGCGTCAGCAATCGCCGAGCGCAAAACCTCGAGATCACGCACGACCAGCGGCGTGACTGAGGACGCAACGGCCGGCACTGCACTCACCACTGCGCTCACGAACTGCGTTCCGGGAATCCGCCGAGCCGCTCGCCACCGCGCACCGACTGCGCGTCGGTGGGAAACTGCGCGGCGCGCACATCGTTGGCATACGCCGCGAACGCATCGCGAACCGCCGCGGCGAGATCAGCGTAACGGGCCGAGTGACGCGGACGAAAGTGTTCATCGAGGCCGAGTACGTCGTGCATGACCTGCACCTGTCCGCTGCAGTGTGGCCCTGACCCGATACCGATCGTGGGAATGTTCACACGTTCCGTGATCGCCTGCGCCACTTCAAGCGGCATCTTCTCGAGCAACAGCGCCCACGCACCGGCCGCTTCGAGCGCGAGTGCATCGTCGAGAATGCGTTGCGCTGCTTCGGCCGTACGTCCCTGTGCAGGATATCCGCCGAGCAACGAACTCTGCTGCGGGCGCAGGCCGATGTGGGCCATCACGGGAATGCCCGCATCGGTGCAACGCGTGACAAACGACGCCCATCGTGCGCCACCCTCAAATTTCACGGACTGGGCGCCCGCTTCCTGCATCGCGCGTCCGGCATTTCGTACGGCATCGTCTTCGCCGCAGTGGTATGACATGAACGGCAGGTCGCAAATGACGTGCGCGTTTTGCGTCGCACGAACAACGGCTCGGGTGTGATGCAGCATGTCGTCCATCGTCACCGGCACGGTCGACGAATGACCGAGCAGCGTCATGCCCACGCTGTCGCCCACGAGGAGAAAGTCGATGCCGGCCGCTTCGGCGAGTCGCGCAAACGTGGAATCGTACGCCGTGAGCATCACGAGCGGCTCGCCGCGTGAGGTGCGGGCCTGCAATTCCGGAATCGTAGGGCGGGGCATCAGGGAGTGGTCGAAGTGGTGAGCAGCGTCGTCATCGCGACGCGAGTCTCGGGGGGCAGTGCATCACGCGTGGCCAGCAGCACGAGTGCGGCGGCCTGTCGATACGCCTCGAGTGAAAGATGACCGGTGTCGCGCGATGGCGACACGAACGCGTGCAGATGCCGCGAGACGGTGTCGAGGTCACCGCGCATAATCGGACCCGAGATGACGTCTCGTGCCGGCGTGCTGTCGGGAAGATTCCGGAGATTGTGAGCCACGCTGCCGAGCAGTCCGGTCAGGGCGTCGCGTTTCACGCGTGATGTTGCGGGTAGCTCGGCGATCATGCCTTCCGCAAGCGCGGCCAGCGCGGCGCTCGCGTTGCCGACGAGGGTGGCGGCGGCGTGCCAACGCGTGCGCCATTCGGCGGGCACCACAACCGATGTCATGCCCAGCGCACCGGCGAGTGTTGCGAGCTGCGCGCGCACCGCGTCGTTGCCGTCAATCGCCGCGACCGCGCCCTCGAACCGGCGCGCCTGATCACGCGAGGACAGGGCCAGCGCCGAGGGCAACGATACCATTGGATGAAAGCTGCCAACTCGTGCGCCGTGTGCGGCCGCCGTGGCCAGAGGCGAGAGATCGAGTGCGCCGCTGGTGTGCACCAGCGTGATGCCCTCGCGCCACGCGTCATCATTCGCGAGCTCGCTGAGTTCGCGGTCGCGGGCGGCGAGCACCACCAGATCGGCATGCGCCGCGAGCGCCTGCGTCGTTACCGCACTGACACCGGTCAGCTCGTGGGCGAGTTGACGGGCGGTTTCAGGACGGCGACTGGACACGGCCACGAGCCGGACACCGGCGTCGGCACGTGGGTGCGCGCCGGCGGTCGCCGTCGACGCGGCCAGCGCCCGGGCAAGCGCCTGTCCCACTGAGCCGAGTCCCACGATGCCGACGTGCATCGGGGAAGCATCACCAGAGGGCACCCAGCCGAGCAAGAGCGTGTCGAGGGATCTGCCGACCCGTCGCTCGTTTCGTTGCGAGAGAAAGGTGCCCCGAGCGCGCTCGCCCGTCAGATTACGTGTGTGAACACCATTTTTGCTGTCAGGCCGACGCACGGTTGCGCGTTGCTGCTCATTGCCGTCGCTTCGGCATGTCTCGACTCCGGCCGCTCGCTCGACTGGGCGGATACCGACGCGATCCCACTCGCGGCGCACACCATGGCCACTGACAGCACACGAAGCGAAACGCTGCGCGAACTGCTGGCCGCCATGCCACAATCGAGGGACTCGCTCGCGGAGCCGGTGGCGCTTCCGGTGATCGAAATGCCGCCGGCGCCGAACGCCGCACTCGGTGACGGCGTCGAACCGCTCGATTCGCAGCGCTGCGAGCGCTCACTGCGCCTGCAACGCACCACTCGCGGCGACGTGGCGCTCTGGTGGTCGGCGCGTTCAGGGGGACGCGTGCATCTGCTGTCGGCGTGGCGTGATGCCGGCCAAAATACCTGGCGTGGCCCGATTCTCGTCGATACGCTCGATCAAGGCTCCACCGACGCGCGCGATGTCGCCGAAGGCGGTGCCGTCGGGTGTCAGCGACCCGCGGCCGGATTGAGTGTGGACGGCGTCAACGGCTACGTGCACGTGAGTTACGCCCTCGTGGGTCCCGAAGGACCCGGCATTTTTTACGCGCATCAGATGGACCCGCGCGCGGCCTTCGAGCCGCCGATACCGATTGTGTACGGCGAGCGGCTCGGCGCGGCGCGCGTGGGGTCCGACGGCGATCTGGTGGCGGTAGCGTACGAAGATCCGAACAGCGGATCACGGCCACGCATTGCGCTGGCGGTATCCCGCACCGCGGGCCATCTGTTCGAAGGACGACTCACCGTGAATGCCGGCCTGAATCCGGCGGCCAATCCGTTTGTGCAGGCCATGGGGCGCGCCATCGTGGTCGGATGGCACGAAGCACCGCCGGCCGGTGGGGACACCACGTTTCTCTATCGACGCGCGGTGGCACGTTGACCATCAATCCAACCTCCCGAGCATTCCGGCCATGACACGTCCCGCTCTGCTGCTTGGCGCGCACTGTATCGACAACGGCGGCATTCCCATGTCCGCGCGACGCGCCGGCCGTGGTGGCATGCGGGCGCTGCAGATCTTCAGCGCGATCCCGAAGTTCTACAACGACAAGGTATCGGTGAAGCCCGATCGGATCGCGCGATTCCGCGAGGCGCTGAAGGAGGCGGATATCGATCCGCAGCATGTCATCGTGCATGCGGGGTATGTGCTCAACTGCGCAACGCCCGATGATACCAAGTGGGAGCGTGCGTCCGTCGCGCTCGCCAAGGAGCTGGAGCGCAGCACCTCGCTGGGGGTCGGCGGCGTGTGTTTTCATCCGGGTGCGGCAACCGACGGCGACCGCGACGCCGCGCTGGCGCGCGTCTCGGAAGCGATGCGCCGCGCGCTGCTGGCCGTGCCCAACGGCACCACACGACTGCTCATCGAAAACACGGCGGGCGCCGGCACCACCGTGGGTCGCACGCCGGAAGAAGTCGGCACGATGCTGGCCGCGCTGCCGGCCCAGTTGCGCGCGCGAGCGGGCTACGGGCTCGATACGTGCCACCTCTACGCGTCGGGGTACGATCTTGCCGCGTCGCGCGCCGAACTGACGCGCGTGCTCGATGCGTTCGAAGCGGCAACCGGGGAGCCGCCATCGTTTCTGCATCTGAACGATAGCGAAGGCGCCCTCGGCTCCAACAAGGATCGTCATGCACGCATCGGACATGGCGCCATTGGCGCGGCCGCCTTCGGATGGTTGTTGCAGGATCGCCGCGCCCGGGGTATTCCGTGCGTGATGGAGACGCCGCAGGCGGCGCCGGACGTGGCCGAGGACGATGACACACCCGACGCGTGGGACGTCGAGGACCTCGCGCGTCTTCACGCGCTGGCGGAGTCCGACGCGGCGTAGGGTGGCGGCGCTGTTGAGGCGCGGCAGCGTGCGTGCGGTGCACGTCGTGCGTCTTCACGGGCGTGAACATTGACTCGTCGCCGACGGCAGTGGCGATCGGCGTGGCTATCGCGCGCTCCCGTCACGCGCCAAGACGGAACGAGCGCCCGGCTCGATCGTGGCGTTGTTGTTCGCGCGTTTCGAGGACAGCGAGTAACACACACAACGCGCGGCGCAAGTGGTTTTCAGAGGGCGCGACGACGATTTTCCGTGGCTCCGATGCGATTCCCAGAGGGCGCGCCATGCATTCCCAGAGGGCGCGCTGACGATTCGTCGAGGGGAAAACACTAAATCCCCTATTGCGCACTGTGCCGCGTCCTATAGCTTGTGGCGCGTCACGCATTGTGTGCGCGACACGGACCGGCACCCCCCTCAGGAGATTCCATGGCCCCTGCGAAGAAGTCTGCAAAGAAAGCGGCGAAGAAAGCCGCTGTGAAGAAGCCCGCCGCGAAGAAGGCGGCGCCGAAGAAGGCTGCCGCCAAGAAGGCGGCTCCGACGAAGGCCGCTGCCAAGACAGCAGCTCCGAAGAAAGCGGCTGCCCCCAAGAAGGCGGCCAAGAAGCGCACCCCGAACGCGTCGTTCATGAAGGCGCTTACGCCGTCGCCTGAGTTGGCCGCCGTCGTTGGCTCCAAGCCGCTTCCGCGTACGGAAGTGGTCAAGAAGCTGTGGGAATACATCAAGAAGAACGGCCTGCAGGACAGCAAGAACAAGCGCAACATCAACGCCGACGATAAACTCAAGGCTGTGTTCGCTGGCAAGAAGACCGTGTCGATGTTCGAAATGACCTCGCTGGTCAGCAAGCACCTCTCCTGACCATCTTTCAGGACGCGTGATGAGGGGGCGTGACCCACACGGGCGCGCCCCCTCGTCGTTTCCTCTCTCCCCGATCTCCATTCTGCCGTGGCCCGTTCACAAAAGCCCAAGCCTGACGCGCCGGTGAGTTCTGTCGCCGCCCTTCGCGGCGGCAAGTCCAGCGCGCCGGCGCCGCGAAGCTCCGCCTGGGAAAACGTCAAAGCGATTCTGTGGACGCTCGGCATCTTCCTGCTCATCCGCACCTTCCTCTTCGAGGCGTATCGCATTCCCTCGGGGAGCATGATTCCCACGCTGCTCGTCGGTGACTGGCTGTTCGTCAACAAGCTCGCGTACGGTCCCAATATTCCGTTCACCGACATCAATCTGCCGGGCTACACCGAGCCCAAACGCGGCGATGTCGTGGTGTTCAAATCGCCGCCGCAACTCGATCAGCCGTGGGATCCGAACCCCACGCTCGTGAAGCGACTGGTCGCGGTGGCCGGTGACACGGTGCACATGCGCGGCGGACTGTTTCACCTCAACGGTGTCCCGCAGCCGCAGCCGGATGCGATGCGCGAGAATCCCCGGCGCGACGGATCATTTGGTGATCCGCTCTTTCAGTGGCAGAAACAGCATGAAATCCGTGGCTCTCGCATCGGCGATCCGCCGGCGATGTCAACGCTGGACGATTGGGGTCCGCTCGTCGTGCCCGCCGGCTATCTCTTCATGCTCGGCGACAATCGTTACGATTCCAAAGACGGTCGGTACTGGGGCATCGTGCCCCGCGACAATGTGCGCGGTCGCCCGTCGTTCGTGTATTACTCCTATCGGGCCAACGAAAGCGATCGCGCGCTGCCGTTCATCACCGACATTCGTTGGGGACGCATCGGCACCGTGATTCGCTGAGTCCGTTCCCTGCGTGCGGTCTGCGCGCGAGTGTTGTTTCCGTCTTCCCCCTCTCGCCGATGATTGCTCACACGCTGGTGCACGGTTTTCGCCCATGATGGCGATCCGAACGGGCCAGGCGGTGCTGGCACTGTCGCTCGTTTCGCTCCTGACGCTGCCGGCGCACCGCGCGAGTGCCCAGACTCCGGCGTCTGCATCACGCGCTGAGACCGCGCCGGCAAGGGGGGCACTTCGCGCCGATACGGTCTGGTCGCAGTCCCTCGGCATCCGCAAGCGGCTGCTCGTGTATCTTCCGCCGTCGTATCAGGCCGACAGCACCGCACGCTTTCCGGTGCTGTTCTACCTGCACGGCCTCGGCGGCGCCGAAGACAACTGGTTGCAGCTGGCGCGCCTTGACCGCGTGATGGACTCGCTGATTACGGAGGGCGCACCGGAAGCGATCATCGCGATGCCCGACGGCGACGATTCCTGGTTCACCACGTGGGCGACGTTGCCCAATACCGCCGCATGCCAACGCGATACCACACGACGCGAAGCCGGCGCCTCCTTCTGCGTGCCGTGGCCGCATTACGACGACTACATCGCGCGTGATCTGGTGGCCCATGTTGATCGCACGTACCGCACACGCGCCGAGGCGAAGCATCGCGGCATCGCCGGCCTCAGCATGGGCGGATTTGGTGCGGTCACGCTGGCGCTTCGCTATCCCGACGTGTTCTCCGCCGCGGCCAGTCATTCGGGTGTGCTCGCGCCCGCCCTGCTCGGTCCGCGTCCGTTCCGCGAGCCGGCGATCTGGGCGCGCACACCCGCCGAGTTGCGCGAAGCCTCCGGACGTCGATATGTCTGGTTCGCTCCGGTGTTCGGCACCGACACCATCGGCTGGTACGCGCGCGATCCCGGTCGGCTGGCCACCCGATTAGTGACCGCCGGCACTTCGGTCCCGTCGATCTGGGTGGATTGTGGCGTCAGCGACGTGTTTCTCGATCAGAATCGCGCGTTCGTTGCAACGCTTCGATCACTCGGATTGTCGTACCGGTACCACGAACCCGCTGGGGGACACGATTGGAACTACTGGCGAGCGCAACTTCCGCACAGTCTGACCTGGTTGCTGGCGCAGGTGGCCGGCCCCACTTCGCCCGACAGCCGCTAACCGTGTCCTGATGATCCCCAGTAGCCCATCGGGTCTTCCGGCGGTGCCGCACGCACGCACCAGCGTGTGGCGGGCCATGTCGCGCTCGACGCTGGAGCTGGCTGGACTCACCGGCGTGATTGTTCGGCTGTATCGCGCGGCCGTGTTGGGGAGTGATGCGTTTTCCAGCTGGACGGCGCTTATTGGAGGGCTGATCGTCGCGGTGATCTTCGTGTGCGGCGTGCTGACGTGGCACCTGAGCAACTTCCCGATCCGCCGCTGGCCGCTGCGCGTGGCGCTGTTCCTCGGTGTGGAAGTGGCGGCGGAGTTCGGTATGAGCTCGGTACTCATTGCGCTGCGTCGCGAGCCGCTTGGCTCGGGGTTGGCCACGTGGGCCGACTGGTGGCCGCTGGCCGGCCAGACGCTCCTCGAGCGTGGGCTCGTGATGGGGGCCTACGCCGCGCTGCTCGCGGGCGCGATGTGGGTCGTCACGCGGCGCTCCCGTATCGAGCCGTAAACACATCGCTGGCCGATCACGACTTCACGCCGACGCGAATCGGCGTTACCGTCCGCACATGCCCCTCACCCCTCGTCGTCTGATGCCGGCCGCGCGCTCGCGTACGCCGCTGCTGCTCGTACTCCTCGCTGCCGCCCCGCTCGGCGCCCAGGGCGCGCCACCCATCGCGCCGCGTGCCACGGCCGCCGCTGTCGCCGCGCCCGCGTGGCGCACGCTCGCCACACGCGATTCACTGCGCCCCTTCGGCTCGCTGCGAGAGCAGGCGCTGATTCGACAACAGTGGCTTGAGCAGCGGATGAACACGGTGCTGCCCGCGCTGATGCGGAAGTACAACGTGGACATGTGGGTGATTCCGATGCGCGAGTACAACGAAGATCCCATCTTCCGCTCGCTCGTCTCGCCCACCACGTTCGCCGCGCGCCGCCGCACGATCTACGTGTTCTTTGATCGCGGCGCCGACGGCATAGAACGCATCGCGTTCGGCGGCACCAATCAGGGCGGTGTGTACAAGGCGATTCGTTCCACGAAAGCGGTGGATGCGCCGGCGGCCGGCAGTCGCGGCAACGATCGCACGGCGGAGCTCTGGGGCGACGAACAGTGGCAGGTGCTCAAAACGGCGGTCGAAGAACGGCAGCCCAAGCGCATTGCCATCAACGCGTCGCGCACCTGGCACTTTGCCGATGGACTCACACACGGTGAATACGAGGGCATGACTGAAGCGCTCGGTCCGGCGTTCGCCGCGCGACTGGTTCCCGCCGAAGGGCTGGCGGTGGATTTCATCGCGGCGCGCTTGTCCGAAGAAGAGGCCGTGTTCGAACAACTCAACGCCCTGGCCTGGAACATCATCGAAGAAGCGTTCAGTGAGCGCGTGATTACGCCCGGCCAGACGCGTACCGAAGATGTGATCTGGTGGATGCGTCAGCGCCTGAATGACCTCGGTCTGGAGACGTGGTTCCAACCCAGCGTGGAAGTGCAGCGCAACTTCGGCAGCACCGAGTTGGTGGGACCGAATCCGATCATTCAGCGCGGCGATTTGTTGCACTGCGACTTTGGCATCAAGGCCTTGGGTCTCAACACCGACACGCAGCACATGGGATACGTCTTGCGCGACGGCGAAACCGATGTGCCGACGGAGCTCAAGGCGGTGCTGCGTGCGTCCAATCGCATGCAGGACATCGTGGTTGACGAGCTCAAACCCGGACGCACCGGCAATCAGATTCTCGCGGCGTCGCTCGCGCGCATGCGCGCCGAAAACATCGAAGGCACGATTTATTCACATCCGATCGGCGCGCACGGACATGGCGCGGGTACAATGATCGGACTGTGGGACTACCAGGACGGCGTGCCTGATCGCGGCGACTTTCCGGTGATTGCCGGCATGTGGTACTCCATCGAACTGCAGGCGACGGCTGCGGTGCCGCTGTGGAACGGGCAGCGCGTGCGTTCGGCTCAGGAAGAAGACGTGATCATTGGTGCCGATGGCCGTGTGCGATGGGCACGCGGACGACAGACGGAGTTCCACGTGGTTCGCTGATCGTGCCGCACGAAACGGCACTGATCGCCACCATCGCAGTCGGTCTCGGACTCGCGTTCGTTTTCGGTTACATCGCCACGCGTGTTCGACTGCCCGCGCTCGTGGGCTATCTGCTCGCCGGTATTGCGGTCGGTCCGTACAGCCCGGGCTTCACCGCCGATGCCGATTTGGCGGCACAGCTCGCGGAAATCGGTGTGATCTTGCTCATGTTCGGCGTGGGGTTGCACTTCTCGCTGCGCGACTTGATGAACGTGCGGCGCGTGGTTGTGCCCGGTGCCCTGCTGGGCATGACGGCGATGACGCTGGCCGGCACCGGACTCGCGATGTCGTGGGGCTGGTCGATGGGTTCGGCCATCACCTTCGGTCTGTGTATCTGCATTTCCAGTACCGTGGTGGTGATTCGCTCGTTCGAGCAGCGCAACGCGCTCGACAGCGGTCCGGGCAAACTCGCCGTCGGCTGGATGATCGTGGAAGATCTCGTCATGGTCGTGGCGCTGGTGATGTTGCCCGCGCTCGCGCCCATGATGGGTGGCACCAGGGCCGGCGCCGATCCCGCACAGCCGCTCTGGCTCGCACTGGGAATCACGCTCGCCAAGGTGATCGCCTTCTCGGCGATCATGTATTTCGTGGGGCGCCGCAGCATTCCGTGGCTGCTGTGGCAAGTCGCGCGCACCGGCTCCCGCGAGCTTTTTACGTTGTCGGTGCTGGCGGCGGCACTGGGCATCGCGGTGGGAGCCGCGGCGCTCTTCGGTGTGTCATTCGCGCTGGGCGCGTTCTTTGCCGGCGTGGTGATCAGTGAATCGGATCTCAGCCATCAGGCGGCGGCCGATGCCCTGCCGCTCAGGGACGCATTCGCCGTGCTCTTCTTCGTTTCCGTGGGCATGTTGTTCGACCCCGGTATTCTGCTGCGCGCGCCACTCAAGGTGTTGGCGATTGTGGCGCTCGTGATGCTCATTAAACCGATCGTGTCCACGCTGGTGCTGCTGCGACTGCGCAAGCCCGCGCATAGCGCCGTGAGCGTTGGTGCAAGCCTCGGCGAGATCGGTGAGTTCAGTTTCATTCTGGCGGGACTGGCGATTTCGCTCGGACTGCTCGATGCCGACGGGCGCAGTCTGATTCTCGCGGCGGCGCTGATCTCGATATCGTTCAATCCGGTGCTCTTTCTCGCACAACCGCGCATCGAGGGCTGGTTGCACAGGCGCTGGCGTCTGCTCAATGCCATCGAAGAAAACAGCGACACGCCGGTCACCACCGGGCTCGACATGCAGGAACATGCCATTATCGTGGGCTACGGTCGCGTCGGCAGCACCATCGGCGATGCCTTGAATGCGTGTGACGTGCGATTTGCGGTGGTTGAACAGGATCGCGTGCTGGTCGACCGCCTGCGTGAGCGCGGCATCTCGTCCGTGTACGGTGACGCCGCCAGACCCGGCATTCTGGCGCAGGCGTCGCCAGCGACGGCCCGCTTGCTCGTGGTGGCGACCCCCGATCCGTTTCAGGCGCGGCGGGTGGTTGAGCTGGCGCGCGAGGCCAATCCGGATATCGATATTGTCGTGCGCACGCACACCACGGCCGAGCAGGCCTACTTCGAGCGGCTCGGCGTGGGACGAGTGGTGATGGGTGAGCGCGAACTGGCCTTGGGCATGGCGCACTACGCGATCCTCTCACTCGGCTATGGCGACGATGTTGCCGACCGCCGTGTCGACGCGCTGCGGGCCCGGGGCATCGTACGGCGGGCGACGGCGGGGCCGCCGTAAAAAACGCGCGCGGCTGCCCTGCGGAACAACCCGCGCCCGCCCGGTGCTAGATTGCACAGTGGCCCCAGTGGCGGGCCGAGTCCGCACACCCGAGAGATATGTCCCGCAAGAAACGTCTGCTGGTTGTTGGTGACCGTGTGTTGATCAAACCCGAAGAGGGCGAGCAGCGCAGCAAGGTGGGCCTGTACCTGCCCGCCACCGCCGTGGACAGTCAGGCGGTGCAGGGCGGCTCGATCGTGAATACAGGTCCCGGGCTGGCGCTGCCAGATCTGGGTGATCATTCCGACGAACCGTGGCGAACCGCGGGCGGCTCCGGGCGCGAGGCGCGCTACGTACCGATGCAGGCGCGCGTTGGAGACTACGCGATTTTCTTCAAGAAGGCCGCTGTCGAAATCACGTTCGACAACGAGCAGTATCTCGTGGTACCACAGGCGGCGATTCTCGCGCTCGTGCGGGAAGGACACGATGCCGTGGAACCCGAGTCGTTCGATTTCTGATTGGCCATTCGCCAATGTGGTCCTGACCTTCCCGAGGAGAATCTCGACATGATGTATCCAGAACAGATCGTTGCCCCGATGCGTGAAGAACTGACCCGCCTTGGTGTTGAAGAACTGCGCACGGCCGATGCGGTGCGTGACAAGCTGGCGCAGGCCAGCGGTACACAGTTGGTGGTGGTGAACAGCGTCTGCGGTTGTGCCGCGCGCAACGCCCGTCCGGCCGTCGCTATGGCACTGTCGGGCCAGCACAAGCCCGATGCGAGCTACACCGTGTTTGCCGGCCAGGACGGGGATGCCACGCAGCTGGCCCGCAGCTACTTCACGGGCTACGCGCCGAGTTCACCGTCCATTGGTTTGCTCAAGGACGGCGACGTCGTGTTCATGCTCGAGCGCTGGCAGATTGAAGGCCGCACCGCGCAGGACATCGCGGCCGACATGTCCTCAGCGTTCGAGAAGTACTGCGCGAAGGCCGAAGCCGAGGCGTAGTCGCACTCTGGCTCGGTCACCGCGCCAGCGACTGGTGATCCGCGCAGCCACGGCTGCGTTGGTCACCATCGCGCTGGTCATGACGGCGTGGTTGTTCACCGGATTGCCCAGGCCTGTCGCCACGGCCATGGCCGACGCCGAGTTCGAGCCGTGTCTCAAGCAGTACAACAGCGCGCTCGACACGCGTGACACGCAGCGCGTCGATGGCATTGTGGTGAAGCCGCGGTCACGGTTCACAAGAGCCGTCACCTGCGGTGGGCTGCGACTGGCGCGCGATTCCGGCTGACGCGCGCATGGCGGCTGAGGGGCGCGCGTGAGCTCCGAGTGACTTCACGCACCACGCCTCAGCACCACGTCTCAGCGCCGCGAGACCCACTTGGCGAGTTCGCGCACGGTTGGCCGCTTGCCGTACATGAGCAGCCCCACGCGATAGATCCGCGACGCAAGCCAGGTGGCCGCGACCGCGCCCACGATCACCGACGCGAGCGAGCCAAGCAACTGCGTCATCGGCACGTCGGTCATGGACAGTCGCATCGGCATCACGATCGGCGCGCTGAATGGCAGGATACTCAGCAGCACCGCGAGCGTGCCGTCGGGCTGCATGAGAATGTTCTGCAGGAACATCACGCTCACGAGCAGTAACAATACCACCGGCATCTGCGCCTGTTGCGCTTCCTGTTCGCTGTTGACCGTGGCGCCAACGGCGGCAAAGAGCCCCGCATAGAAGAGAAAGCCGAACACAAAGAACAACAGAATGAATACGCCGCCCAGCACGCCGATGTCCGGAATCGCGAACGGTAACCCGCCCGCGTCAAAGCGAGACAGCACCTTGTCGCGCAGCGAGTACATCACCCAGCCGAGTCCGATCCAGATCGTCAATTGCGTGAGCCCGACGCTGCCCACGCCAACCACCTTGCCGATCAACAACTTTGATGGCGAAATGCTCGCGACCACAACCTCGGCCACGCGAGATTGTTTTTCTTCAAGGACGCCGCGCATGACGTTGAGACCGTAAATGAAGATCGTCATGTACAGCAGCATCGCCACGCCAATACCGAACAGAAACCCTGAGAACGCGTTGCCGTCCGTGCGCCCGCGCTCGGACAGGCGCTCCGTCACCATCGACACGTTCACCGCCGTGAGCTGCGCACTCGTCGCCTGATCGAGTCCCGCCGCTTCCATGCGCATGAGCTGCACGGAGCGCTGCACCGCGCGCTCCAGTGTTGACATGTCGAGCATGGCTGTGGTGTTCGAACCGGCGTAGCGCGCCGTCCGGCCGGCGAGCGACGCGGAATCGAGCACGAGATAGCCGCGCACCGAATCGGCGATGACCAGACTCGTGGCCGCTTCTTCCTCCGACGCGAGCGTGGCCGACGTCACCGGCCGCACCGCGGCCGACTTTCCGCTCGCACTGACACCGCCGCTCAGCGCGGCTGCCACACGCTCGCCGAGTGCTGAACCGCTCGCGTCAAGAATCACGATACGAGCCACGTCGGCCGGACCCTTGGCCTGATCGCGCGCCGTGAGAATGCTCGGCAGGAACATCAATGCGCCAAAAAGTATCGGACCAAACAGCGTGGCAATCACAAACCAGCGCGAGCGAACCCGCTCGAAGTACTCGCGGCGAATCACCGCCATCAGCTTATCCATGGCCAGTCATCCCCACTTCGACATCGGTGGCGCCAACACGTTCGAGAAAAATCCGGTGCAGTGACGGACGAACCAACTCAAAACGTTCGATACTCGCGCCCGCCGAAATCAGGCGCGTGAGCAGTGCCGGCGCGCTGGCGTGCGCCGCCAGTTCGGCTTCCACCACCTGATGGGAGTCGTCGAGTCGTGTGACGATCGTGGGATCACGCAGGACCGCATGCACCGCCGTGCTCGGCGCCTCGGTGAAGCTGATCGATACCAGTCGCGCCGAGTGACTGTCGCGCACCTCGGAGACTTTGCCGTCCAGCACCACCTCACCGCGCGCAATGATGCACACCGCGTCGCACATGCGTTCGGCGTTGTCCATGATGTGCGTGGAAAAGATCACTGTGCGTCCCTGCTTGCGCAGATCAACCACGGTGTCCTTGAGCGCCTGCGCATTGATCGGGTCGAGACCGCTGAACGGTTCGTCGAGCACGACGAGCTCGGGTTCGTGCAGCAGAGAACCGATGAACTGGACTTTCTGCTGCATGCCGCGCGAGAGCTCATCAACCTTGGCGTGGCTCCAGTCTTCGGAGCCGTTCTTGAGCCCGAGTCGCTCAAGCCACAAATCGATGCGCCGGTCGGCCTCCTTGCCCGAGAGTCCCTTGAGTTCACCAAGGAATCGCAGCACACGCCGCACCTGCATCTTGCGATACAGTCCACGTTCCTCCGGCAGGTAGCCCACGCGGTCGACAATGCGCGGATCGTCATGCGCGGCGCCGAGCACACGGATTTCGCCGGAGTCGGGCGCGATGATGTTAAGCAACATACGGATCGAGGTCGTCTTGCCGGCGCCGTTGGGGCCGAGCAATCCGTAGACGGTGCCTTTGGGAACCGTGAGCGAAAGCTCGCGCACGGCGAGGTGGCCATCGTAACGTTTGACGACTTGGCGAATGCTGACTGCGGGTTCACTCATGCCAGTGGGATGAAGGGGAGGAGATGCGTAAGCTAACCACGCCGTGCGATACCTCCTGCACTACGCGGCGTGACCGGGCGGGTGTTTCGCGCGCGCGCGCGCTATGTTCTCGAGTTCGGTGTGCCTCGTGTCACCACCTACTTGTGGAGGATCGATCATGCAGAGCAAAGCCACGTCCGTCTCACAGTATCTCGACGAACTGCCGCCCGACCGCCGCGCCGCGCTCGACGCGGTGCGCGCCACGATTCTGGCCAACATGGATCCGCAGCTGGAAGAAGGCATGCAGTACGGCATGATCGGCTACTACGTGCCGCACCGGGTCTTCCCTCAAGGCTACCACTGTGACCCGA
>JBBRFQ010000039.1:0-24165 GCA_038224035.1 Gemmatimonadales bacterium | reverse complement strand
GGCTTCTCGACCGAACAAGTCGTACGTCATGTCTATGCCTCCAGGGAACACTGGGATGACGAACGTATCAATCGACGCACTCGACAAGTGGTGGCGGCACCGACCTCGTTACACAGTGACATTCAGGGCTGGCTCCACCCGTGTTTCAGCACCGATCAACTCTTCCTGGATCTGGGTTGCGGTCCCGGTATGCTGCTCGCAGCGGCTGCCGCGAAAGGCTACCAGGGCATTGGCATCGATGTGTCCCTGACGTGGCTGATGGTGGCCCGGCGGTTGATTGCGGACTACGGAGGCCGGCCGTTGTTGGCCGCGGCGCTGGCCGAGTCGTTGCCGTTGGCCGACGGCGCCGTCGGCAGCGTAATTTCACTGGATGTCATCGAACATGTGGCCGATCCGGGGCCGTATCTACGCGAGATTGATCGCGTAGTTCGCTCAGACGGTTACATCGCGTTGGCCACGCCCAATCGGTTTAGTCTGACTCCGGAGCCGCATGTGGGAATCTGGGGCGTGGGATGGTTGCCACGCGCGCTCCAGAAGCCCTATGTCGAGTTTCGTGGAAAAGACTACGATTTTGTTCGGTTGATCAGCACGCGCGAGATGTCTGCCCTGCTGCGCCGCCACACGCACTGTAAATCTTCCATCCTGATTCCACGGGTATCGGCCGAGGAAATTTCCCACTTTTCGCCGATCAAGGCACGCTTGGCAACACTCTACAATCGATTGGTGGCACATCGTTGGACGCGATTGGTGTTCCTGAACATCGGACCGTTCTTTCAAGTCATCGGGAAAAAGCAGTAGGCGGTTCGCGCCTGCGCTCGTGCGCGGACACGTCGACTCCCGCTATCGGGGGACGAATCGTTGATCGACCGTAATGTTTGGCAGATGCCGCGCGTATCGCTGCAACATCTGGAGTCGCGGCGCATCGATGGGATAGAAGTAGTTCATCGACTCGGCGTTGGCGACGGCGTAGTTGATGCCGATGGTTGAAAAATATGTCATCGTGACCTTGGGCCGCAGTCTCAACAGCAGCAGCTCGTTCGGAATGCCGCTCCGAAAGACCCGCGCGTGCTTGAACCGCGTGTATTTGTTGTCCTCGCCGAGAATTTCATTGGGGTGGGGCAGGATGAGTGTCTTGCGTTCGCCCAGAATGTCGTGCAGCATGCGTTCTTCGTCGTCGCGGCTCATGATGTCGTCGAAGTTGGAGAGCGGTTGCCCGAAGAATATCGTGTCATAATCCACCAGTTCATCCATGGGCAAATGCGCCGTCAGCAACCTGGCGTAATGGGCGAAGCTTTCGCTGCGGTAGAGATCCGTGATCGGCTTGAGTTTTCCGATATGCGGAGAGTCTTGGTAGATGCCCTTGATATGGACATGTAACACGTCGTAGTCGTGCTGATACGCGAACGCGCGGGCGAACAGCCGTCGGCCGATTCGTGGCAACAATCCGTTCCGCTTCGACGGTGCGAAAATCCGATCGATGGCGAGGCTTTCGGCGTACACTTTCACGGCGTTTCCAAGGGCCTTGTTGTGCCGCACAATGAATTTTTGCACTGGTGAGCTGATGTCAAAAAGCACCACCTCCGATTTGCCGGTAAAAAAGCGGCGCAGCGACAGATACGGATTCAAGTACGTGTTGACGAACTGATAAACGTCTGAATACTTTCGCGTGCCGATACGCAGGTCGAGGATGGCGACGAATTTGTCGCGCACCGCCGGAAGCACGGCATCGTATTCATATCCGAACTGATGCAGGAGGATCAGATACTTGCGGCAGTTCGGATAGTATTCGTCGGCGATGGCACAGGCCATGATGAGCCGGGGTACCCCGTTGACGTAGAAAAAAACGTTCATCGAGCGGGTCAGCGGGTGACGGAAGAGGCCAGTGTCGTGCTGGCAGGTCGCGCCAGTTCACGTCGGCATACATGCCGTTGGGCGATGAGCAGATATACCTCACCAAGCAGCATGCCGATCGCTGCCCCTGTGATCCCGAGCGACGGGATCAGCAGGAATCTCGCCGCGAGATGTACACCGCCGCTGGCAAGGGATTGCCGGAAATCACTGCCCCGAAGCTCGCGCGCGAGCAGGACCTGGCGATAGTGCCGGCCCATGACGTTCGCCAACCAGGCAAAACACAGCACCTGCAGTGCCGGCGCTGCGGCCGCAAACACGGGCCCAAATAGCAGGCGAAGGATCGGGTCGGCCGCCAGCGCGATTCCACCGGCCGCCACGAATGCCACCGGCAAGACGAGTTTCATGGAAGCATTGAGTTCGTGCTCCATGGAAACATTGTCCGGTTGTTGCGCGATCCTTGGCAGCAAGATCACGAAGTACGCCGTGCCCAACCCGAGCAGGAACCCAAAAATCTTGAACGCCGCTGCAAAGTACCCCGTCTCATCACGACTGACGAAAAACGCGAGAATGACCAGATCCGTCCCGAGAGCGACTCCGCGCACCAGTTGGGTGCCGGCGATTGGCATGCAGGTCCGGGCCAAAATGCGTAGATCTCGCCATATCATCGGTCGTTCGAGCTTCCTGCCGGTTCGGCGCAGCCAGACGAGCAGTCCGCCGGCTATCAGCAACTCGGCAAGAATCTTCGATCCGGCCACGGCGGGCAGTCCTCCATCGGCATTCACGATGAGCCAAAGCAGCGATATGGAGACGGTCTGCGTGAGTACACTGGCCAAGGCGAACATCCCGCTTTCATGCAGCGCCTGTGGCACCCAGGATGTGTTGAGGGCGGCAGGCAACAGGGAGAGGCCGAACAGTGCGATCAACGCCCATCGATCCGGATACACGAGCGCTGCAACAATCACCAGCGCCGTGTAGCACATCGCCCCGAGGCCAAGCCTCACAACCATGACACTGGATATCATGCGCCCCAATGTCTCGGGTGCCGCTGCCACTTTCTGAATGGCGTAGAGTTCGGTGCCCCCGGTGGAAATGATCAGCGCATAGGCGAGCACCGATGTGGCCAGAGCGACGTCGCCCAGGCCGCTTGGACCAAAGTGCGAACCAATGATCGTGGTTGTGAGGAACCCCAAGACCGCCGCAGAAAAATTCGCTGCGGCCAGCATCCCGTACCGAAATTGGATTGAGGAACGGATCATCATTGTTTCATTGCCGGCGCATCAACGTGATGGCGAATGCATCGCGCTCTGCTGGCGCGATGCAATCCACCGGCGACGTCCCAGGAGTTGCAACGTGAGCACCACGAGCGTCGTCACGCCCATCACCGCTACCGCGCTCACCGCGCGGTGCTCCAATCGCTGGTACACGAACCCGTGCCCCACAACCAGCAGCGCCGCGATATAGCTCGTACGTTGCCAGCGTTTCCAGGCCGGACGGCCAAGCCATGCCAAGGCCCGGTCACTGGAAATGGCCCAGAGACCGAGTGAGACCAGGAGTGCCAACACGCCTCCATAATTGGCAAAACCAAACGCATCAAGGCGCAGGCCCTGCACCGTGCCATTTGGACTCGGCTGCAGAAAATACTCCCATCGGTGCTTCATATGCACCTGCAGACCGAGCACGGTGTGCAGAGTGCCCAGCAAGGCGGCGCCGATGCCAAGATCCCGTCGCAAGTCCGAAGACGCCGGACCAGCTTCGCCGCGCAACACCTTGATTGGCCCCACGGACAAACACACGGCCAGGAAAAACAAGGACGCGTACGCTGTGCCAAGACTGAAGGCTTCAACCGAGCGGCGCTCCGGCACCAGATACACCACGGCCAGCACGATCACCGTCGCCGCGATCCCAAGGAGCAGGTTGTGTCGCACCCGTCGCGCCCGTCGCGGACGCCGCCGCCTCAAAATGACTTCTCCGCTCATCTATCGTCCATTGTATGGTGTCTGAGTCGGTGTGCAATCGATAAGTTATCTCCAATTCCGCAACTGAACGAGGGCCCGTGCATCCCGAGAGTATGACCACTGACGATTTCAAGAGTCGTGACGCAACGAGCTACGATCCGGTCGCCGCGGAGTACGACGGATTCATTGAGCGTTTTTCATCGGCCATGGCCGCGCATCCGCTGGCCCTGGCACGCGTGACGTCCGGTACCGACGTGCTGGATGTGGGAACCGGCACGGGTATTGTAGCGCTCAAAGCCGCCGCGTTGATGAACACCAGTCGTAAAGTCATGGCGGTGGACCTGTCTGAGGGCATGCTGACGATTGCGCGTGGAAAGGCGTTGGATCGCAACCTGGCTGACCGCGTGGAGTTTCGCGCGATGGACGCCGAGCAGCTGGAGTTTCCCGATGCGTCGTTTGATGTGGTTGTTTCCATGTTTGCATTGCACCATTTCCCCAATCCCGAACGCGCGCTGAGTGAGATGTACCGTGTGCTGCGTCCCGGTGGCATCGTGAGCATTGGCGTGGGCAGTGGCCCCAGCCGCGCCACGTGGATTGGCATTGTCGATGCCGGTCGTCAGGTGCGTGATTTGGTGTTGCGCTACGCCGGTCGGCTGTTGCGCGCTCCGCAGTTCATCGACGAACTGGTCAACACGCACTTTCCTGACAATCGGCCGGACGAACTCACCGATCTGGCGGCGCGCGGATGGAAGGCTCCGGGAACCGTGCCGGCGATGGTGCGGCGCACAGGCTTTGAAGCCATTGCCACCGATTGGATTGGCGCGCGTGAAGTGATTCGGACGCCCGACGAATTCTGGGAGTTGCAGCGGGTGTATTCGAGTACCGCGCGCAAACGCCTGGCGACGGTGACGCGTGACCAGGTGGACACCCTTCGGCGTGCCTTCCTCGACCGGTGCCATTCGGTTCAACAGCGTGGTGGTGAACTGGTGTACTCCCATGCCGCCTTGTATATCACGGCACGAAAACCGAAGCGCACATGAGACCACCCGCTTCGCCGCGTGCCGCAGTTACGAATGCATGCGATCCTGACTGCTGCCCGCGCCAAACAGATACCCGATGGTTTCGCCGCATGCCCAGCTGACATGCAGGACCAATAGCGCTGGCAGGCAGGCAATGAACCACCATCGGGCACGCGGTTTGTTGAACAGTCCACGCAGTTGACGCGCCAAAAACACCACCGGCAAGAGCGGCGTCCCCACCGCCCACGCCAACCGCTTGACGAACGGGTCCTGCTCGACACGCATGCTGCTGTATGCGCGCCCGTGGTCAAATCGGCTGAGGAAAAACCGTCCCAGCGGCAGACTGCGGCGCAATGTCACCGTCAATCCGGCGCTCGAGACCAACCGCTCGCCCTGATGCGTCAGGGCCTTGTTGGCAAACGCCTTCCAAAAACCGCGCGTCCGGAGTTCGACGGCATCCGGGAACGCGTGCCGCTTGTACACGATGCTGTTTCCGGGAAGCGCGTTGACGTGCCCGGTCGCAAACGGCGGCACATATTCCCAGTAGTCATACAGATACGTGACCCACACACGCCAACGCCTCTGGTCAGCGGCGGACAGATTCACGCCTCCACCAATCGCCGGCTCCGAATGCGTGTTGTGCGCGCGCACCGCGTTCTGTATCCACTGGTCACTCACAATACACCACGCGTCCAGTATTCCGACGAGAGGCGCCCTGGATTCGGCAATGCCAATGCCGCGCAGCTGCGGCAGGGACGCGTGGTCAGATTCGATGACGCCCACCCAGGGAAACTCTTCTCGTACCAGCGCAGCGGTACCGTCGTGATCACCCGCGACCACGATGACTTCAACACCCGCATGCCGTTGCCGATCGAGCGCCGCCAGGCACTCACGGATGATCAGACCGGGCCGAACTGCACCGATCACAATGGAGAGTTCGGGATGGTCGGTCATGCGGGGTGGCCCGTGCGTACGCGCCACGCTCCGCGCGCTTCACCCGCCGCCCACGCCATGAGTACGACCAACATGACCGGCAGCACCAACAGATTCGAATGCAGCGCATACTCCGACCGACGAATGCGCCTGATGATCCGCCACAGGAGGACAAACGGGACCGCGGGTGCGACGACGAGTGCCCGCCACCGCGGCCACCCGAGTTCGCGCACGCGATACTCGCCGTAATGCGTGCCATGCACAAAGCGATTGACGAGGACCCGCGACCACGCGGGCCGCGCCACAAAATACGACACCGCCAACGGTGCCCAGCGGAGCGTGTGCCCCAGTGACCGCAGCGTGCGGTGCACCACGACTTCCCAGAACCCGTGCTCCAACGCTGACGACGCCCGCAGCACGTCAGCGCGCCGATAGGCTGCATTGTCGCCGGCAATTTCCCGTGGATCGAACACATCCGCCGCGCCCATGTGTTCGGAATAGCGAATGAAGAAAACGGCGCGCGTGAGCAACGACGCCGCGGGTGCGATGGCCAGCCGCCCACCCACGGCGCACACCGTCTCAGTCGGAAACGCGGTAAGCAATTCCCGGGCCCAACACTCGGATACCCGGAACTGCGATGTGGTGAGTGCGACAATTGTACCGGTCGCGGCCATCATCCCATGCCCCCACAAGACCGGGACCAATGCACTGTCAACCGCAACACTGCTGACGTCCACCGCTTCCGCCGCCGACACCGGCACGGCCTCACTGGCCTGATGTGCGACAACGAGCTGTACACGCAGGCCCCGGCACGACGTGGCTACGGCCGCCAGGGCCGCCGAGAGATCGCCTCCATCGCCGTCGGACGCGAGGACCACGGTCAGCTCCGGTACCGACCGCACAGGAGGAGCGGTGTCCAGCATCATTTCACTTTGGCCAACGCCCCGCCATCGCCGAACCACGCGCCAACCATTTCACCGACGCCCCACGATGCAGCAAACAGAACGAGCAGCGGCAGGGATGGGAGCAAATGTTGACGATTGGTTTCGCTGGCGCGGACCTGACGCACAATGCGCCACAGCAACACGGGAGGCAACAGCACGGTCATCACACCATACGCGAGTCGCCTGGGTGCCGTCATGGAAGCGCCGCGCATGGCCGCATACGCGCGCGAATACAAAAATCGCTGCGACGTGTATTCCCGCACAGAATAGTATTTGCAATGCCCGGCGACAATATCCGGTCGGCTCCACAGCGCGACGCCGTCAGCCTGCAACGCGCCATGCAACGCGTCCTCCCATTGCTCGGCGTCAAGCACGTGCTGATACGCACCAAGCAGTTCGCGATCATACGCCGTGTGATTGCCATGCAAGCCGGTTACGATGCCCGCGGGCATGGGGTTGGCCAGATGATGATACTCGCACAACCACGCGGCCCAGTCCACCAGTTTGTCCGTGGCCGTATTCACCAGATGACCACCGACCACCCGGGATGTTGACGTGCGTGCGGCCGCGATAGCACAGGCCCAGCCCGATTGCACGATCACGTGGTCCTCGATCACCGCCACCGTTGGTGCGGTAGCCGTGCGTATGCCCTTGGCGCGCATGGCCGGTATGGACGTGGACACGGTTACTGGCAACACGGTGACCCACGGAAACCGTTCGGCGATGTGCTGACGCACCGATGGACCGCTTCGCTCTGGGACGATGACTTCCAATGACAGCTGTTCGCGTTCGGATTCCAGCGCCGTGAGACACCGGTTGATATCTGCCCAACCGTTCACGGCCGGTATCACCACCGACAACTCCGGTGTCATCGTTTGCGAGGTGTGTCCTGTCACGGGTGTCATGGTGACTTCAGGGCGCGAAGGGCCGCGCGCATTGCCAGGTAGCCTTGAAACAGGAGACTGCCATAGCGAGTGGTCGCGGCCGGACCGCGAAGAAAATATGCATCGAGGCGCGGCAGTTGGAACGGGTTGACGGGTTGAGACAACGGACCAAGCACCGTCGTAACCGCCCATGCGTACCGGCGTTGCACCGCGTGCATCACCGCCGCATTGTACTGACCGTACGGATAGGCAAAACCGGTGGGCTGGACGCCGAGTGCCTGCTGCACATCATGCGCGACACCATCGATCTCTTCAGCGAGTGCGGTTGGTGCGAGCGTGCGCAAGTCGGGGTGACTGCGCGAGTGCGCGCCGATGGTGACGCCATCGGCAGCCAGCTGCGCCAGGTTGTCCCATGACAGTATCGGCAGGGCGGGCGATGATGTACCGCGCAACACCTCCCACGCATTCGTTTTGCCGACATGGCCCGACGGCACAAACAGCGTGACTGGCCACCCAAGGTCGCGCAGAATGGGCCACGCGTCCGTGGCAAAATTGGTAAACGCATCATCGAAGGTGATGGCGACCGCTGATGTTGGACCGTCACCGTTCACCAGCGCGTCCACGGACACAACCGCAACCCCGCTGGCCGCCAGGCCACGCATATCGTCGGCAAACCGCGTCGGCGATACCGAAATGACCGACCCGCTGTTGTCGACAGAATGATACGTGAGTATTGCCCGCACGCGGCTAGCGCCCGATGGGCACGTGCAACAGTGGCGCCAGCGATTCAGCGTCAAGTCGCACACGCTGTCCAGTCTCGGCCGATAAATAGCATGCCGCCAGAACTTCCAATCCCATCAATCCCACGGCACCGCTGGCCGGGACGTCACCGCCGTTGGCAAACCCGGCAAACGTCTTGGCCAACAACTGACTCGTGGCTTCCATGCCGGGCTCTTTCGGATTCTGACAAATCGTTCGTCGCTTCGGACCGCGTTCTTCCCAGGCAATACCGGCCGCGCCATACTCCATGCGCACGTGAGGCACGGTACTGCGCACCAAGCCTGCTGAAATTCTGGCGCGTCCGCCAAACGAACCGCGCAACGTGGCTTCGGCGCAATCCGCACTCACCTCAAAATAGCGCGTGTCGCCGGCGCTCAAGCGATTCTGCATGACCTGCGCGATCCGACCGCGCGAAAACTCCAACGTCACCAACGCCACCGAATCGGTGTGTTCGTCACGCACACCACACGTGGACATCGTGGCCGACACGGACAGCGGCCGGTCGTTGTACAACGCCAGGGCATAATCCATCAAGTGAATTCCCGCCTCAAAGAGCACACCACGTGACCACGTGCCGCGCCAGCCCGGTTCTTTCCAAGGCGGGAGATCCATCGCCTGCCAGATGTGCGCAAAGTGCAACGGCCCGATGCCGGGAGCGCCGATGCGTTCCCGGATCGCGGCACCAATCCGCATCTCCCGGAACTCGTGATTCAGCGCCACGCGACGATTCGCCGCGGTTGCGGCGTCCAGAATGCGCCGCCCATCGGCGATCGTGGTGGCGAAGGGCTTCTCGCACACCACATGCGCCCCAGCCGCCAGTGCCTGGAGACAGGCGTCTACATGGTGTTCTGGCGGCGTGGCGACGATGACCACGTCTGGCTTTGCCTGCTCGAGCATCTCATCAAACCGGCTGAACACCGGCACCGGCCATCGTGCCTGGGCACGCTCACGTCGAGACGCATCCAGGTCACAGGCGCCCGCCACCTCCACCGACGACATCGCGCTCAACGCCGGCATATGCAGGGTATATCCTGCGTTCCCAAGTCCTAGGAGTGCGATGCGAATGTGCGGTTCTCCGGTTGAAGCGTCGTGATCAACTCGTGGTACTGACTGAGATGGCGCTGCGGCGTCCAGCGCGCCAGATAGGCGTCGCGTGCGCGCTCACCAAGTATCGACCGATACGCCGAATCCTGATAGAGCCGATTGAGGACATCCTGCAACTCCTGCTCACTGCCATACGTCATCCCGCCACGGCCGTCGATCATTTCGGGAAAGGGCCCGAGCCGGTGTGCAATGACCGGCGTGCCCCACGCATTGGCCTCGGCAATGATGTTGCCGAATGTCTCAAAACCAACGGACGGCACGATCACGGCGAGCGCATGGCGCATATGGCGCTCAACGTCGGCAAATGGCAACCGGCCAACAAAGTGAATATGCGACTGACCGCCGGCCTGGGCTTTGAGGGCAGCCATTTCACTGCCATCTCCAACGACCAGCAGCGCGGCCTTCGTGAAACGTTTGAATGCATCGACCGCCACATGGACGCCTTTGATACGCTCCAATCGGCCGACATACAGGAAATACGGCGACACATGGGGGGCCGGATCCGGTACTGGAACCGCTTGCGGCAGCGGCATGAAATTGGGTATGTGCACGATCGGCGACGAGACCCGGAGTCCCATCTCCAGATGCTTGGTGCGGGTAAACTCGCTCGGCGCGATAAAGGCATGCACCCGTTGCAGTTCGCGTTTCAGCAAACCGGTGTGCCGCCAGACCTGTGGAGGCCGACGCGCATGCAGTTGACAGGCCGTGCACCGTTGACGCTCACACGGTTCGCGGTTGAAACGCCACAAGACGTGCGTTGGACATACCAGCCAATGCTCGTGCATCGTGTACAAGGTGATGGCGCGACTGAAACGCAGGGCGGTCAACCCAATCAACGACATGTTGTGAAAGTGCACGACATCAAACGCCGACGTATCGAGGATGCGTTGCAGCGCACGCGTCTTGAAGACCGGTCGCCCCGTTTGCTGGGTCAACAAAGGCGACAGGAAACCAACACCACTCTCCAACCGGTGATGTACGATGGCGGGATGATCCTGATACCCGTCGCGCGCGGGAGTGGTTGAAGAGCGCAAGGAATTGTACGCGTCACCACAATGAACCACTTCCACATGGTGTCCCTGCGCAACCAATTCCACGGCGAGACGTTCCACGAGAATGCCATCGCCGCCAAAACTATAGGGCGGATAAAACGTGGTCACCAGACAAAAGCGCAACGGGCGGTGACTCACGGAGCAATCTCGCGAAATGCCGCCAGCGCGGCCCGCGCTGACGCTTTCCAGGAGAAGTCCGCCGCCCGTCGCAATCCCCGACGGGCGAGATCTTTTCTCAAGCCTTCGTCGGAGAGTACGCGTTCCAACGCATCCGCCAGCTGATCAGGGCGATGCGGATCGAACAACACGCCCGCATCGCCCACCACTTCCGGTAGCGCGCCGGCATTGCTCGCGATGACCGGCGTGCCACACGCCATCGACTCCAGCACTGGCAGCCCAAAACCCTCGTACAACGATGGCAGCACCAGGACGTCGGCCGCGGAATACAAATCGCCCAAATCGGCATCCGGCACAAATCCGGCAAACCGGATGCGCGATGCGAGATGCGCGTCATCGACGACGGCCTTGAGGGACTGATAGCTGGAATGAAAGACGTCGGACTCGTAGTCACCCACGAGCACCAATGACACATCGTGCCGCCCGGCGTCGCGCTGAGCCCATTGCCGGTAGGCCTGCACCAGGGTGATCAGGTTCTTGTGCGGACTGATCCCGCCGACATACAACACAAAGCGTTCGTCGGCGGCAATGCCGAATCGCGCCAACACATCGGCCCGACGAGCATCATTCGCGGTTGGTGTAAACGCGGGATCGACGGCGTCGGATATCACGCGCACCCGCTGCGGTCCAAACGCAAATGCGTTCATGATGTCACGTCGCGAGGTTTCCGAGACGGTGAACACCAAATCAGCGCGTCGCATGGCCAACTGCACCTTTGCCTCCCACAACAACCGGCTGCGCCATGACGGGAACAACAGTTCCGGCACGCGCCGATCAATCATATCGTGTTTGGTGACCACGACCTTGGCGCTCGTGCTGACAGGAAAATATGAGTAGTCCGCCGGAAAATAGAGCACGTCGAGCCGGCCGTTCCACGCTTTGACCGCGGCTCGCATCCGCCACAGGTCGGCCAGTGAACGACTGCCATCGGCCGCCGCCGCACGGGCTGCAGACACGCCGGTCCTGATGGTCACGAGCTGCGCGCGCGACGTGGACGGCAAATCCTGCGCCTCGATCGCCGAAGCGGCATCCAGAAACAATATGTACTCGTGTGACGGATCGACGTCCAGCATGGCGTTGACGAGCTCGCGCGTATACCGCCCGTACCCGCGTCTGTTCACCCAGCAGCTGGCATCGATCCCTATTCGCATGTCGTTTCCTTAGCGCCAGTTATCCAGGCTGGAACCGGGCCCAGCGGCATAGCCCATGAACTCGCCCACTGCCCAACTGCACGAAAGCACAGCAATCCAAGGCGAGACGACCAAAGAACGTCCAACGAAACGCCGCCGCCGCCAGGGCTCGGACAGCACGCGTGTGATGAGCACCACGGGCAGCACCAACGCCAATCCCATGAATGGCAGCCGTTGTGCCGTAGAGCGCGCCTGCACGCGCAACGCGGCGAATCCCCGGCCGTGATGATACCGGGCGCGAATCGCGTCACCGATGCGCCAGGTTCGTTGATGCACCACCACCAGTTGCGAGTCATACGCGCGAACATGACGGTCGCCGAGAGCGGCATTGACAAACGTTTCATAGAGGCCGTCCCGTTCGAGCTGCGCGGCATCTGGCAGTGCAGCCCGTTGATAGACCACGTTGGCCCCTGGTAGTTGATCAACCCGTGCCGGGAGTGGTGTGAGAAACTTTGCAAACTCACAGAAATACGCCGCCCAATCGATGGACCGCGTGAAGTTGCACGGTTCGACGGCCCCTCCTGTCGCCGCCGTCGGGGTAAGGGCCATCAGTTGCTCGACATAATTGTCGGCCGGCCGGCAATCACCCTCGATCAAGGCCACGATCGGCGCGGAACTCCTGGCAATCCCCAAGCCGCGCATATGGGCAACATTGTAACCCGCCGGCGCATCGATCCACGTGAACTCCGGCACGCGAAATTGTACGTCGCCGAGTGCTTCACCCATGTGCGTGGCGGGCGCGACGACGAGTACCTCGATGACCTCGTGCAGGGGCGTGTTCACGTTCGTCTGCGTTTGCTTGCGGAGCGCGTCCAGGCACTCGGCCAGCAGCCCGGGCGGCGCGTAGCCAATGACCACGATCGATATCCGCGGTGAAGACGTGCCGATCGCGGCACGGCTGGTGGCGTTGGATATGGTCACGTGACTCGGCCCCGCACTTGCAGGATCGGGGCGATCCATTGGAGCACGTCCCGGAAGATCGGTGCGCGAGCCGCCCAATTGTACAGCGTGGCCACGCGCCGCGCCCAACGCGGTATTCTGTCGCGGTCCAGTGGTAACAGGGCGGCTGCCTCGACGTGCACATCAGCGAAGCGCGCCTGTTCGAATCCCTGTCGCAACTCCCGCGCCGACAATGGTCGATGATGCTGATAGCGGAGTCCGGCACGCCAGTGCACATAACGATCCGCCCATCTTCGCGGCACGAATCCAACACCCCACACGTGCACGTGTGGCTCCGGGAGCAGCGAAAAGCGGTTGACCGTGCGCATGAGCAGCAGTCCGGGAGGGCGCAACACTCGGCGTGCCTCATTGACGACGTGCGAGGCATCCTGGCAATGCTCCAGCAGGCCGAGCGAGACCGCACGCACGAATGACTTTTCCGCGAACGGCAGAAACTCGGCGTTCGCACACACCAGTTGTGGTGCGCGTTCCATCAGATGTGCGCGACGCGACGCCACGACCAGCCAGCGCAGCGCGATGTCCACACCCACGACGGTCACGCCCCGCGTCGCCCCCACCGATACCAACTCGGCGGTACCGCAGCCCAGATCCAACCAGCAGCCGCCGGTGGCCACATGGTCAGCGTGCGCGTCGAGCCATTGCTCCGCGCGGTGCTCCGCGTCGACGACATGCTGGATGTATCGCCTGGCGAGTGTCGATGATGTGGTCGGTGTGATATCCCAATACGTCTGAACGGCTTCGGCGAAGGTCTGGCTCGCTATCAGCGGTGCCAGTCGTCGGGCCTTTTCGCGGTCTTCGTCAATTCCGATCCACGGGTCGGGTGCGAGCCGGAAATCGGGTATACCCAGTATGACTGGATACGATTTCTGACACTGGCGGCACAGGTACGCGTCACTGTCGGATTGCAATGCGCCGTGACACTTCGGACAGACAAATGCCGGGAGCAATGTTGCAGGCAACGTGGCGGTCAGCGAATGGGAATGGCGACTGTGGCAACGCTCGACGCGGCAACTGTGTACGACACGGTCCCGTCGCTGCGAACCGCTGGCTGAAATGCCTGCCAACGGACAGTGCCAAATGACGTTTCGCCCACCGCAGTCCCGGACGCCGTCGCGCCGCGCAACGCAATACTGACACGCCGGGGTTTATCGTTGGTATTCGTGATCACGACGACGAGGCGCGGCTGTCTGGGATCGCGGAATGCCGTCACAATGACGCGATCATTCCCGCTCGTGCTTTCTACCCGTACGGCGGTGGAATCCACCCATCTGGCGTAGTGCCCGATGGCATAACCCGCGCCCGTGATGCGAATACGATTTTGCGGCTGGTCGACCAGAACGATCGCCATCTCGTCGGCCAGAAAAGGCACCGAGCGACCGGCGAAATGCTGGTCGTGTGTTACGGCATCCCAGATCGTATTCATGCCGAAAAATGCACTGGCACCGCCGTAAACCAGCACGTCATGGATATGCACGGCCCGCGCCATCACATGTTCAATGGCGCCAAATGGATAGTCCGCATTGCCTGGCCCTTCCGACACCTCGGTCATCCAAACAGGCACGCCATAGCGGGTACCGAGGGCACGCAGCTGGGTCAACTCCTGGCGGGTGGCCGGATCCGGCAAGCCGGCACCGGAGGTACTCAACACGCGTCGTGGACTGACCGATGCCGAACCATATGGATACTGGTGAAACCCGATCGCGCCTACAAACGGGCCGGCAACAGGATTGGCCAGGATCGCCGAGGCAACGGCAATCGAGCGTGCCATGGTTTCTTCATTCGGCACGATAAATCTGGTTTCCATGATGCCGGCAGCACGAAGACGGGTGCCAACACGGGCAACCAGATCCACCACTTCCTGCGTCGCGCTACTGAAGATCTCGGTGTTCCCGGATGTTGGTTCGTTGAACAGATGCACCAGCCTTGGTGCCTGTCCATTCACCGACTGCCAATGCTGCACGATCGCCAACACATTCTCGGCGGCCTCATTCAGATACCGTTCATAGTCCTGCCCCCGGATTACGCGCAGCCAATCCAACTGGTACCGATAGTCCAGCAACGGTCCAAACTCAGTGCCGAAAAATCCGTTCGCACGCGCGGGTGTCAATACGGTGGCATTGAGCACACTGAAATTGGCGAAATTGAATCCCGTGGGATCGATTGTCATGGCGTCAGGGTTGTCATTCTGCCGTTGACCCCCAACATCATTGGTCGTCGCGCGGGTTTCCACCACACCGATGCTGATGATCCCTCGTGAAATGCCAACGGAATCAAATGCCGCGGCCAGCGCGGCAGTCCGAAATGGCCCCAAGTGATCACCATCCGGGAACACCAGTGATTGCATGGTGCCGCCAAACCCGTCAATGCGCTGGTCGGGCCGGGAGTTATCAACGACAATGTTGACCGAGTCCGTTGCCACAGCCGGCGGCTCAGCCGGCGGCTCGACCGGTGGTTCGAGCACCGACGGCGGGCTGCCGGATGTGCTACAGGAGAGCAGCACGGCGAACAGCAACAGCAGTGGTCGACGATGTATGTTCACGTGCCCAAAGGTAACGCACATGAAGCACCGGTTGCGAGTCCTTCGTTCGCACGCGACATTAGCCAGCGTTATCGTCCGCCCCTTTTGATTGACGCATCGTGATCCGTTATCGACGTTCGCCTTTCCACGCCAAGTCATAGAATGCCCGGTTCACACGCCGGTGACACGGCTAACCAACGGGTGGCGGTCGTCGGCCTTGGGAGTGCCGGAACCACACTACACCTGCCTGCCTTGGCCGGAATGGCCGGGGTCTCCATCGTGGGTGTGGCCGACCCCGTGGAACGACAGCGGACATTCGTCAGCTCGCAGTATCACGTCCCCGGCTTTGTGGATATGGACGAAATGCTGCGGCAGGTGGCACCTGATGTCGTTATCGTCGCGACACCACCGTCACTGCACGCGGAGCAATGCATCAGCGCACTGGGTGCCGGGGCACACGTCATTTGCGAGAAGCCGTTCGTCACGAGTCTGGTCGAAGCGGATCGCGTAATTTTCGCGGCAGCAACCGCACAGCGACAAGTGGCGCTCAATCATGAGTTTCGCGAAATGCCGGTGTTCAAGGCGCTGCGAGAACATGTGGCCTGCGAGGATGTCTTGTTCACACAAGTCTGGCAGCTGGTCGATCTCCCCACCTCGCGCGAAGTCGGGTGGCGCGGTTCGATGAGCCATCGCACGTTGTTCGAGGCCGGCGTCCATTTGTTGGACTTCGTGATTGCATTGTATGGCGAACTTCCGCATTCCGTCAGCGCGACGACCACGCATGCAGGCGCTGACGGTAATGCGTCCGATGCGGTCGTGCTCGTGACGCTGATGTTTTCCGGCGGACGCGTGGCGCAGCTGGTGCAAAGTCGGATCTCCAAAGGCGCGCGACAGTATTTTGAAGTTCGCGTGGAGACCGCCGAGGCATCGTGGCGCGCGTCGTTCGGGGGCCGGGCTCGCATTACGGCGGGGTTGCATCGCAGTACGACGCCACGGGTGCGTGTCGAATACGGAGTTTCCGGGATGGCATGGCGGGAGGTTGGCGACAAGCGCACCGTCGTGGCGCGAAATCCCAAGGATCCCGGCATGCTCGCAACCCGCGCGGTCCTCGAACACACCATGCGGGCGTTCCGGGACGGAACGGAACCGCTCACGAGCGCCCAGCGCGCCCGCGATATACTCGCGGTGACCGTCGCCTGCTACGCCTCGTCACGCACGGGGACCAGAGTGGACTTGACGGCGGAGCGATTGCAATCACTCGTTGATGTGCAGCTTGGCCATGAACACGCGTGATGGCTGGTCTGGCGAGCCGCTAGCGGGGAACCATCCAGGCGGTCCACTGCGCGTCTGCATTGTGGGGGCCGGCCTGATGGGTCGCTGGCACGCGGAGGCGGCGCGACGCGCCAACGCGGTCATCACCTGTGTGGTGGACAGCCAACGGGAGCGCGCGACCGTACTGGCTCGTCAATTTGGTGCACTGGCGACTACTGACCCCGAACAGGGGATGAACCAGTGTGACATCGTCCATATTTGCACACCGCGTTCCACGCATTTTGCGCTGGTACAGTTGGCGTTGGCGCATGGCCGGTCGGTCATCTGCGAGAAGCCGTTGACTGATCGTTACGACCAGACCGTTACATTATTGGAGGACGCGACGCACCGTGGGCTGATGCTCATGCCGACACACCAGTTCGTATTTCAACGGGGATTCGTGCGTGCGCTGCGCACCCTACCCACTCTGGGTGCGCTGCTGCATGTGGATACGGTGGCCTGTACCGTAGGCGCGAAGGGACACGGCGCCGATCGACGCGAGGATGTGGCCTTGGACATCCTTCCCCATCCGTTGAGCTTGTTCGAGCGAATTCGCGGTGGCACCCTGGGAAACTGCACATGGCAGCTTGCCAACACGGCGCCCGGCGAAATCCGGGCCATCACCTCTGATGGCGCTGTGACATACGGTGTGTTGATATCCAACACCGGAAGACCACCGATCAATCACTTGCGGCTCATTGCTGAAGGTGGCACAATGATGGTTGATCTTTTTCACGGATTCCATACTGTTGACCGAGGCGTTGGCGGATCACGGAGGCAAAAACTACTGCAACCGTTTCGGGAGGCGTCCTTGACGCTGACCGCCGCCGCCTCCAACCTGAGCCGTCGATTCCGGTTTCGGGAATGGGCCTATCCCGGGTTGTGGGAGCTCATCGCCGCAACATACTCGGCGGTACGTGACGGTCAGCCGGCACCCATTTCACCGCACGAAATCGAAGCAATCGCTCGCGCGACGGACCAGATTCGCACCGCGCGCCTGGCCGATAGCGCACGGTGACGCGGGCCAGCCGTGTGTCAGCACGGTGCCTGACCGTGACCCTTCGCAACAGCGCTTCGTCATACGTGCAGTTCGTCCTTGGGCGCGAAAGTCTCTTCCTCATTTAGTTGGCCGATGCCACTTCCCCCCAAATATCTGCTATGAGCGTCAAGCTGGACGTCAACCCAAACGACGGCAGCGATCTCACGCCGCCTTCAGTTCGAGACGTCAGAGTCCTGAGCCCTGGTGACCGGATCGCCATTATTGGAGGCGGGCCAGCGGGCCTGACCTCGGCCTATTTGCTGGCGAAACGCGGATACCAGGTCACGGTCCTCGAAGGCAGCGACATGGTGGGTGGTATATCGCAAACGGCGAGATACAAAGGCTACCGTTTTGACATCGGCGGGCACCGGTTTTTCACAAAAATTGCGCCCGTACAGGCACTGTGGGAAGAACTGTTGGGTGACGAGTTCATCGACGTGCCACGATTGTCCCGCATTCACTACGGCGGCAAGTTTTTTCATTATCCGCTCAAGGCGTTCAACGCGCTGGCCGGTTTGGGCATCATCAACGCCACACGCATTTTGTTGAGCTACTTCAAGGCAAAAATGTACCCGTCGCCTGTTGAGGAGACCTTTGAACAGTGGGTCGTGAATCGTTTTGGCAGGCGGCTCTACGAGATCTTTTTCAAGACCTACACGGAGAAGGTGTGGGGCATCCCGTGCACCGAAATTCGTGCCGAATGGGCTGCGCAACGAATTCAGGGATTGTCGCTGGCTCGCGCGATCCTGTCGGCTACGGCGCTCACGAAACGCGACTCGTCCATCAAAACGCTCATCCACACCTTCAAGTATCCACGGCTAGGTCCGGGGCAGATGTGGGAAGCCGCGCGGGACTCCATCAAGGCCCTGGGTGGCGATGTGCTGATGGAGCACACCGTGGAACGCGTGGAGATGGTCGATGGGAGTGCGGTGGCAGTTGCCGGAGTGTCCTCTGTCGGTCCGTTTCGGGTGGAAGCGGAGCATGTCATCTCCACGACCGACATTCGTGCGCTGGTTCGCGCGCTCGGCGACGCCGCGCCGTCACCCGTTCAGGAAGCGGCCGAGGGGCTCCGCTATCGCGATTTCCTGGTGGTTGCCCTTGTGCTCAAGAACGAGAACCTCTTTCCCGACAACTGGATCTACGTCCACACGCCCGGCGTACGCGTTGGTCGCATTCAGAACTTCAATAATTGGAGTGCGGCGATGGTGCCGGAGGCGGGACACACCTGTCTGGGGCTCGAGTATTTTTGCTTCGAAGGCGACGGTCTCTGGACGAGCACCGATGACGAGTTGCTCGCGCTCGCCACGCGCGAACTGGGCGAACTGAAGTTGATCCAGAATGTGGACGTCGTCGATGGCACCGTGGTCCGCATGCGCAAAGCCTACCCAATTTACGACGCCGACTATCGTCGACATCTCGATCGCGTCAGGAGCATGATCGATCGTGTGCCCAACTTGCACACGGTTGGTCGCAACGGCATGCACAAGTACAACAATCAGGATCACTCCATGTACACCGCCATGTTGTCACTCGATAACATGCTCGGCCTGGCGCAGCACGACGTCTGGGCCGTGAATACTGATTATGAGTATCATGAGGAGCAGCGTGTCGCATCCGACGGGACGATCGCCGTCGATGTGGATGCCAAGCTTGCTGCGGCATGAAGGCGTCTCCGTGAATACCACGGCCATCGCACCCAGGTCGCTCTCGGTGGTTGTGCCCGCGTTTCGTTGCGCCGCCATGCTGCGTCGTTGCCTGGCGGCATTGTCGGCGAGCACGCTGAGTCGCAGCGATTGGGAGCTGATCGTGGTGGATGACAGCAGTGGCGACGACACGACGCGCGTGCCCGATGGTATTGCCGATCTTGTCCTGGTGACGCCGGCGGGTCCACGTGGACCGGGATTCGCGCGCAATCTGGGTGCCATGCACGCCACCGGCAATGTCCTGGTTTTTGTGGACGCAGATGTGCTGGTGGCACCAGTGACACTGGCACAATTCAAGACCGCGTTCGCGTCCAACGCGGATGTGGCGGCGATCCACGGTGCCTACGACGACCAGCCGGGCGAGCCCGGTTTTATCTCGCAATATCGCAACCTGTTGCATCATTGGGTGCACACCAACCACGCCGGTGAAAGCACCACGTTCTGGGCAGGCTGTGGCGCGGTTCGCCGTGAGGCGTTTCTGGCTGTTGGCGGCTTCGATGCCGAGCGATTTCCTCGCCCGCAGATCGAGGATATTGAACTGGGATATCGGCTGGTGGACCATGGGCTGCGCATCCTTCTCGACCCCACCATTCAAGGCCGGCATTTGAAGCGCTGGACCTTGCGCGGCGTCAGTCGGACTGATCTGCTGGACCGCGCCATCCCGTGGATGCACCTGTTGATCGACCGGAAGCATGTGGCGAACGACGGTCCGCTCAATCTGCAGGTGGCTGAAAAGGTCATGACGGCCAGTCTGGGCGTTGCCCTCCTGTCTCTGCTGGTATTTGCCCTCACCGGGAACCTGATCTGGTTGTGGATCAGTGTTGCGGGTGTGGCGGCTATTCTCGTGGGCAATCTGCCGCTGTTCAGGTGGTTTGCCAGAGTTCGTGGCGTTCCGTTTGCCTTGGCCGTCATTCCCATGCGCCTGCTGTACTATGCCACGTGTGTTCTCGGTGCCGGCTGGGCACTGACCACGCACCGATGGATGCCGGAGTTTCGCAGCCGACGCCCGTCACCAACCCTCGGAACATCGTCTTCCACGTCGACCGGGAGCTCCTTCACATGACAAACGTCGACGCGCAGCTGGAAGCGGAGTTGACGCAAGTGTTCGCGCCGCTCGACAAACGCGCCTTGGGACTGGCCATGGGCATGGTGGGTGCCCTGTTGCTCTCGATCGTGACGCTGACATCGATGCTGCTTGATCCCAATGGGGAGTTTCCACTGGCGTTGCTTGGCCAGTATTTCTACGGGTATTCGGTCTCGGCTGTCGGACTCCTCGTCGGCGCAGCGTGGGCATTTTTCACCGGGTTTGTCTGGGGTTGGTTCCTGGCAATCTGCCGAAACTTCATACTGGCACTGTGGCTGATGGTGGTCCGTGTTCGAAGCGATCAAGTGGCCGCTCGTGGTTTTCTCGATCACATCTGATTTTCATGACTCAATCATCTCCGTTTTCATCGCCTGCCCCCGCGGGTGGCTCAATCCCGCCAGCAGCCAGAGTCAAACTGGCGCGCTTGAAAGCCCGGGCCTGGGGCGTGGCGTTCGGCCTGCTCTGCGGGGTTGGCCTGAGCGTGGCAACCCTGATCCTGGTGATCAAAGGCGGACCCACGGTCGGTGCACACCTTGGACTGCTGTCCGTGTTTTTGCCGGGATACAGCGTTTCGTATGGCGGCGCCCTGGTGGGGTTTGTCTATCTGTTTGTGATAGGCTACGCGCTTGGTCGACTCGTCGGCAGCGTCTACAATTATTTTGTTCGCACGGAATGAACGCACGCTGCACACACGCCTGTTGCGTTGCCGCATCGCTTTTGTTGAGGGCGAGCTACAGCCAGCCGGTAGCCTGCGTGTTTAAGCTGTTCTACGCAAAGCAGTTAGCATCGCTCAGATCAGGTGCACGATTTGCATGAGGGTGTGAACTCACCCCTCACCTCACGGAGCCCCCATGATGTCAACTGTCACGTTGTGCTCGTTACGGCCCGTCGCAGCGGCGGCAATCTTCCTTGGACTGGTGGCCTGCCAAAGCGAAGCGCCCTCCGCCCTGAACTCCCCACTCATGCCGGTTTCGTTTCAGATCGGCGATGCGACCGGCTCAATGCCTGAGCTCGGTAAGATCAAGGTTTGCAAATCGTCGTCCAGCAACGTCAGCGGCAGCTTCAGCTTCAGTCGGCGCGCTCAAGGCGCCAGCACCGGGTCCGCATTAACCAACGCGACGATTGATCCGAGCAACTGCACCGTCGTTGCGGAAGATGACGGACCGAACGGTGTCGGTTCATTCGTCACCATCACCGAAACCTCGGCCGGGTTGGTCTCGGTGACTGGTCAGCGCATCACCGCTCCCGGAGGAATTGCGAACGAGTCGTTCACCAACGGCGGCACGCTGTTCGTCAATTCATTCCATGGCTTCACGATCACGTACAACAACTTCGTCGAGCCCCCACCACCGCCGTCGGGCAACAACGGCTGCTCACCGGGCTACTGGAAGAACCACAAGTTCCCCGCCGGTTACACGTCGACAACGACGTTTGCGTCGGTCTTCGGCAATAATGTGTACGGCAGCGCGACCCTGCTCACCGTCCTGAAGACCGGTGGTGGCGGCCTCGCAGCCCTCGGGCGCCAGACGGTCTCGGCATTTTTTAATGCGACAGTCTACGCGGACTTCGATTACACCGCGAGTGGCGTGGTGAGCGCATTCAATGCCGTCGTGCCCGGATCGTCGGCTGACCAGAGCGCGCTGAAGAATGCGTTCGAGGCGCTGACTGATGTCGACGGTCGAATCTGCACCAATCCGACCGGGAAGTAATCCGCCGCATTGTTCCTGAAGTGCAACAACATGACGCCGCGGTTCAAGTCGAGCCGCGGCGTCGGTGTTTCACGACATCACACCGGCGTCGTCTGAACCATGAAAGTGCTGGAGGAAGTTCCTTGACGACGGTACGCAACGCGATGGCGCGCCAGATACGACTCGCGATGGACGCGGGTGAGTCGACTTATCTGCGTCAACCTTCGATGGGCTGGAGATCCTGGTACGGGTTGCCGATCCTGCTGCCCGTGCTTCATGCGATGTTGGCCTGGCTGTCCCGGCCGTCGGGCATTCTCACGGGTCAGGATGACGCCAGGTACCTGCTGCTGGCGCAGTCGCTGGGTCAGCTCCAGTATCGCGACCTGATGTGGCCGGATTCCCCGCTCCACCACATGTATCCTCCGGGCTACCCAGCCCTCGTGGCGCTCTGGTCTGCGTTTGGAGGAGATCGATTCGAATGGCTCGTTTTGCTCGGCGTGGCGCTGTCGACCGGCACGATGGTGATGGTTTTTCTCTCGATGCGTCGGGTCTTCTCGGCTGGCGCCGTCATGGCGTCGATGTTGGTGCTGGCGGTCAACCCTGAGTTGATATTCTGGTCGAGCCAGATTCGACCGGAAACGGCGTTGGCATTCTGCCTGATGCTTTTGGTCTACGGCGCCACATGTCTTCCGGGCAGCTCACGCCGAGAATACCTGATGCTCGGCGCTGCGCTGGCCGCCCCGCTCTTGCGGACCGCCGCTGTTGGGGTGCCAGTGGCACTCGTGCTCTACCATCTGTCAGCAAGGCGCTTCAATGCCGCCGCCAGAGCCGCCCTCGCGACGGCTTTGGTGGTGGGTCCGCTACTGTACTGGACGCTGACCGATACGAGCATGGTAGTCGGCTCTTCCTACGCCGCCGACTTCTCGGTCGCTGGTGGTTCGAGCGAGTCGATGCTTGGGGTGTTGAGCCAGCGGGTACTGGCGAGCGTCCGCTATTATGCGACGCAGGGCCTTCCGTCGATCTTGCAAGCCCCGACGATCAAAGGGACGATCGTTGACAATGTCCTCATCGTCCTGATCCTGACCGTTGCGCTCGTTGCCGGGCTTGCGGTTACGGCTCGCAGGCAACCCGTGGCCGTGTACGTGCTGGGGATGTCCGTCGCCCCGCTCATTGTATGGCGATTCGCGCTCACTCGATTCATCGTTCCACAACTTGTCCTGCTGGTGCCAATGCTTGTTGTTGGTCTCATGGCTGCGGGATCACGTTTCGGCCGCCGCACATCGATCGCACTGGTGTCAGTGTTCGTGATCGCTCTGGCAGGTGCTGGCTTCCATCGCACTGCGGGTACGCTGCGGATGGCGATCACGTGTGAACGCGGCGGGACCTACCCGGATGCAAAGTGCGTCTCAATGGAGGAGGCTGCCTTCTTCGAGGCTCTTCGCTTTATCGAAGATTCCGTCCCCAAAGGTGACATCATTCTGTCGGCCAAGTCGGAGACGATTTCGTATTACTCCGGTCGGATCACCTTCCCGTTGGCGGCGATCGCGAACAGTGACAGTGCGGTCTTTTGGAATACGATCGAGCACCATCGCATCGGACACGTGCTCCTGTCAGCACTTCAATTCAATGAGCGGAGAAGACTCGCGCCGTTCTTGACGAAACGTTGCAACGATCTCAGGTTGGTGGCGGCATTCGAGCCTCATACGTACCTGTTCCAAATCAACACGAGGCGCCCCGCTGTTCCGCAAGCCGACGACAGTGTGCGAGACCGATCGCCGGCACGGAACGCCTGCGACGCGTTGGCGTCGTATTTGACGATTCCCGAACCACCCTGATCGCAGCACGCCGGGAGACGATGCCGAGTGCGGTGACGCATGGCCATGCCCCAGGCGGACATGCTACATCACGACCTCAGCTGGCATGCGACTTGCTTAAGTACAAGAGGCAGGCACTATTTCCGACCGACCAATCAC
>JBBRFQ010000038.1:0-24356 GCA_038224035.1 Gemmatimonadales bacterium | reverse complement strand
AGTGCCTGACGTTCGCGGGCACGGGCGGCGTCGAGCGCGTCACGTGCCGCACGAATCCCTGCGTCCGCACGATGCGCCGCCGTCTGAGCCTCGAGCAGGCTGATCGGCGTGCGCGCATCCGTCGCCGCAAGTGGAGTTTCCTGAGCCGACAGGGAGGGCTCGGGGCGCGCAAGGACTGACAGCAGGGCCGCCACTGCCACGCACGTCGCCGGCCGCATAATGGCGCACCGCACGCGTTGCCAAGGCGCGACGCGCGGACGCGATGAGAAATTCAAGACCACAGGAATACCAGCTGACGTTCCCGCGTGGCATCAACTCGTCGACGGGAGTGTCGACGCCGCGCGCTGCGGGCGCCATCGCGGTGAGCACACGCGATGGCCTGTCGTCAGGGAGAGCGGCCGTGTGCTGGACACGACGCGACAGACGCTGACGAACGACGTCAGCGCGCGGGTGGCGCTCGGAGTGCGGGCGGTGGGCCCGAGTGTGGCGCAGGCCGCGCGAGGGCGGCGCGATCCCAGGAGGCGGCAGGGCGCGCCGAGTGATCAGGCTGCGCCAACGTCGCCGTCACCGGAATGGCGACTTCTGGGGCGTCTACGGCCGTGCGGATATCGACCCGGCTCGGGAGTGCCGCCGCGACGGTGGCGTGTTCATGCCCGTGGCCGTGGTCACGCTCGTGCGCGCCCGGGTACTTCGGTTGCGCGGGGCCGGGTGGAGTGTGGCGCGGGACGTCGTCGTGATCGTCACCGTCCGGATGCTGGTGGTACTCCGCCACCGGCTGCGCTGGCTGTCCATGCCCCTCGGCCATATGCGCGTGCGCGAGCCCATGGGCCACGGCGAGGCCGGGGCTGACAAGGCTGGCGAGCAGCGCAATGAGGAGCACGGCTGCGCGGGACCAGAGAGGACGATCCATCCCTGAATTATATCGTGCGTCGTGCCACCGCGTCCAGCGGCGACGGTGGGCGGCATCTCGTCGTCGCCAGTGCCGCGGAGTCTTGCTTCGCGGCATCGGATGCCAAGCAAGACCGGCTGGCATCAACCACTCCCCACCAGCTGCCCAGCCCTCGGGGTGCGCTGCACGCCCGGTGGGGACTTCCACGCGAGCACTGACACACGGTAGGCTGGCGCGCGTGGACGTAAAGACGCTGGCGACGCTGGCGGCGCGCTCACTACACCGACAGCAGGTGTCCGACCGTCGCCAGAAGATCCGACACATTGTACGGCTTCTGGATGAATGCCGCGTGCCGATCATTGGCGATGAATGACTGCGACTCGTTTTCCGCGTACCCGCTCATGAGCAAGACGGGAGTCGAATGGCCTTCCTCACGAATCTGTTTGAGGATTGAGGTGCCGCTGGGTTCGGGCATCGAGACGTCGCGTACCACCAGCGCCACCTTATCGGTCAAACTACGGAACAGGGCCAGACCGGCCCGTCCGTCATCGGCTGTGTGCACGACGAAGCCCATGCGCTCTAGGATTCGGCGGGAGGCCTTTCGGACGCCGGCTTCGTCGTCAATGAGCAGCACCGCCCGTCCACCTCCGATAATCGACGGCGCCGCTCTCGGAGCCGCCGCGCGAGGTGCCACCGGCATCGCGCTCGGGTGGAAAATCAGCGAGAAAGTGGTGCCCGCTCCTGGGGTGCTCTCCACACGAATCGCGCCGCGGTGTCCGCTGCTGATTCCGAGCACCGCGGCGAGACCGAGACCTCGGCCGGTCAGCTTGGCGGTGTAGAACGGGTCGAAAACGAGATCGAGCGTCTCCTTGGTCATCCCGTGACCGGTATCCGCAATCACCACCTCGATAAAACCGCCAGGGGCTAGCCCATCCCCACCCCGAAAGCTGTCGAGAAACTGGCGCTTGGCCGAGCGCCGGCCCGTCGTGACGGTGATTTCGCCGCCCGTCTCGTCGACAGCCTCGGCCGCATTGACCAACAGATTCATGAATACCTGACGGAGTTGCGCCTCGTCGGCGTCGATCGCCGGAAGGTCGGCCGCCAGTCGATACGCGACGGTTGTCAGGGAACCGGTTGCCACGCGAAGCAGCGTCCCCATTTCATGCAGGAGCTCCGACACGGAAATCGGCTGGATGATGAACTGTCCACGGCCGGCGTACGCGAGCAGCTCGCGGCATAATGCCGCAGCGTGTTCTGCCGCAGTATTGATCGCGGAAATGTATCCCACTTCACCGGCATTCGATGGCAGCGAATCCACCGCCAGGGTGGCGTTCGCCACAATGGTCGTGAGGAGATTGTTGAAGTCGCGTGCAATGCCGCCGGCCAACACGCCGATGCTCTCGAGCTTCTGGTGCTGCATCAGGTTCTGCTCGAGCCGAAGGCGCTCCTCTTCGAGGGATCGGCGAGCCCGGATGTCGGTGGCGATATAGAGCGTGCCAATCAGGCGTCCGTCAGTGTCCGTGATGGGGTCAATCAGGAGCGAAACCGGAATGGCGCTACCATTCGCCACTTCCGCTTCGACCTCGATGCGTTCGCGTGCGGGGCCATTCTCGCCGACCCGCCGTTCTTCGTGGTTGGTCACCGTCAGCGGCGCCACGCCGAACACTGCCTCCGCTGCTGGCAGCTGATCAGCTGTGGCACCCGTGAGTTCCAGAAATGCCTGGTTTCCGTACACGGTCCGCCCGAAATCGTCGGTCATGATGATTGCGTCGCTTGCCGCGTCCACGGCGGCACGGATACGCGCGAAATGCATGCGCGTCATGCGCTCAAGCGGCGGCAGGAGGTCAAGCACAATCTGGACAAGGACTCCCCCCCGTACATCCTCGGCGATCAGGAGTTCTTCACGGCTCCATGGACGAGCGCGCCCGCGCCGGAGCTCGCGCCATTCCTTGAACGAGCCCCGGGGCGAGCGTCGGGCGATTCCCCCATCGTCCACCTGAGCCTTCGTTGGAGCACCCGCCCACCGCACGGTTCGGGATTCCCCAGGACGGACCCAGAGCACGAACCCCAGCCGGTCACCACCGAGGTCGAGCGCGAGCAGACCGCTGGCCACAGGGGTGACATCGGCAAACGCCGCATTAACGAGCCCAAGGCCATCAAACGCGACCACGTTTTCCTCGCCGAGCTGCTGCAGCCAGGTTACCAACGCACGCACGACGTCTGTCGAAGGCGTCTTCCCCGCGGTAGTAGATGCCGTTTTCGGTCACCACGGCAAGTCCTTCGCGGGGAATGATCTCCTGCAACTGCCCCGCAACTTCTTCGAGTTGGCCACCAGAACGCATCAACCGCTGAATGACCGACTGCTTGGCGCTTGCGGCGCGAGCCCGTGCAGACGCGCGAATGAGGTTCTGCTGCACCGTTAGCTGGACCGACACGAGCTGCGACAGCATGTCGCTTGCCGCCCGCATGGCGTACGAGGGCCACTTGGGAGTGCGGTGTTGGCACGCGATCAACCCCCAGAGGTCGCCATCAATGATGATGGACACCACGAGAGTGGCTGTGACCTTCATGTTGCGCATGTACTGCAGATGCACGGGTGAGATGCTGCGCAGCACGGCGAAGCTGAGGTCCAACGGATGCGCTGCGGTCGCCGCGCTGGCCGCCACCAGTGGGACCGGCGTACCATCCACATTGACGAGCGCTCGCACTCTGACACGCCGGTATAATTCCCGCGCCTGCGCCGGAATGTCGGCCGCCGGATAGTGCAGCCCGAGAAAGGGTTCGACGTCGTCATGGCGCGCCTCGACGATCGCCGTGCCATTGCCGTCACCGTCGCACCGTCGGCAAACTACGGGAGAGCGGACTGCCGATTTTCGAGAGAGCATCCACGCCGACGTGGCGCCTCTCACCCCGCTTACTGCACCGCATTCACCATGTCGAAGATCGGCAAGTACATCGCGACGATCATGCCACCCACCACCACACCCAGGAACACGATCATGATCGGCTCGAGCAAGCTCAACAAACCGCTCACGGCCGCGTCCACCTCGTCGTCATAAAAATCGGCGATCTTCGTAAGCATTTCATCGAGCCCGCCGGTCTGCTCACCAACGGAGATCATGCTGATCACCATGGGCGGAAATACCTTGCTCTTCTGCAGCGGTGCGGCGATGCTCTCACCACCGGCGATGCTGGCGCGTGACTCCATGATGGCATCCTGAATCACGCGGTTGCCGGACGTTTTCGCAGTGATCTCGAGACCATCAAGGATGCTCACGCCGGATGAAATCAGCGTGCCGAGCGTGCGCGTGAACCGCGATACCGACGATTTGCGAATCACATCGCCAAGCACGGGTACACGCAACAGAAAACGGTCGATCACGAGCTGGCCGGTGGGCGTACCGTACGCTGTTTTGATGCCCCACGCGCAGGCGGCAATGCCCGCGATCAGCGCCCACCAATAGTTGTTCAGGAACGAGGACAGGAAAATCACGAACTTGGTGGGGCCTGGCAGTTCCATGTTCACGCTGGCGAACATGTTCTGGAACACGGGAATCACCTTCCAGAGCAGCACAACAATCGCGATCACGGCCACGCCCATGATGACGGACGGGTAAATCATCGCGCCCTTCACCTTGCGCACCAGCGCGTCGTTCTTTTCAAGGAATACGGCGAGACGGCCAAGGATGGTATCCAGGATACCACCCTTTTCGCCAGCGTCCACCATGTTGGTGTACAGTTCGCTGAAGGCCTTGGGATACTTGCGCATGGCATCGGCCACGGTGTGACCGCTCTCCACTTCGAATACCACTTCGCGCACGGTTTGCGCCAGCGCCTTGTTCTCGCTCTGCCTGGCGAGAATGTCGAGCGCCTGCACGAGCGGCAAACCGGCGTTGATCATCGTGGAGAACTGACGCGTGAAAATCACGACATCGCGCATGCCGATGGAGCCGCGCGCCTTGACGGGCCTGTTTTCGTCGACCTTGACGATGGTCAGCCGTTGGCGACGCAGTTGATTGACGGCGTCATCACGTGAGCTGGCGTCGATGGTGGACGACTTGAGATCACCGTTGGCGGTGCGCGCGGTGTACGTAAACGTGGGCATGCAGGACTTCCTCGTGAAGGATCAACGGCGCCCGTTGGAGCCGGCGAGAGCAGCTCCGACCGATGCTCGGCCGGCCGGCGGTGCGTTCTCGTCAAACGGCGACTTGCCGATCATGCGCAGGAACTCGTTCGGATCGCTGGAGGCGCGAACGCATTCGTCTGCACTGACCTGCCGCGAGACGTACAGCTGATACAGCGAGTCATTCAGTGTTTGCATGCCGAACTTCTTGCCCGACTGCATGAGTGAGTAGATCTGGTGCACCTTGTCGTCACGAATGAGCGCGCGGATGGCGGGCGTCACCACGAGGATCTCGGCGGCCATGCTGCGACCGCGTCCCGACAGCTTGGGGAGCAGTGTCTGCGTGACGATGCCCTCGAGTACGAACGCGAGCTGCGCCCGCACCTGGCTCTGCTGATGACTCGGGAACACGTCGATGATGCGGTTGATCGCCTCGGCCGCGCTGTTGGTGTGCAACGTGGCAAATACCAGGTGACCGGTTTCGGCAATGGTGAGCGCGGCCTGAATGGTTTCCAGATCGCGCATTTCGCCGATCAGGATCACATCGGGGTCTTCGCGCAGCGCGTACTTGAGCGCGGTGGCAAAGCTCTTCGTATCGGCGCCGACCTCGCGCTGATTGATGATGCAGGTGCGATGGCGGTGAATGAACTCGATGGGATCTTCCACCGTGATGATGTGCCCACGACGTTCGCTGTTGATCTTGTCGATCATCGCGGCCAGCGTGGTGGACTTACCCGAGCCGGTGGGTCCGGTGACCAGCACCATGCCACGAGGACGCTCGGCCATCTGTGCGATCACGGCCGGCAGCTGCAGTTCGTCGAACGTTTTGATCTGGAACGGAATCTGTCGAATCACCATGCTGACGCAGCCACGCTGCCGGAACACATTGCCACGAAAGCGCGACAGGTTCTGGATGCCGAACGAGAAGTCGAGCTCATCTTCCATCTCGAACCGCTTCTTCTGGTTTTCCGTGAGCACGGAGTAGGCCAGTTGCAGCGTATCGCGCGGCTGCAGCACATGCTCCACGCTCGAGTTGATGATGTCGCCATCAACACGAAGCTTGGGACGGTCGCCTGCGGTGATGTGCAGGTCGGATGCGTCCCGCTCGATCATTTCATCGAGCAGCATGCGGAGTGAAACGGCGGGAGCGGAGTTGGGTGCAGTCATGGGAGATGCGGTGCGGCGAGCAGGCTGGCTCGACTGGTGATTCCTGCCAAGGACGAGTGGTGACGCGAGTGGAAACCGCCGCGACTACCGCATCGCGTGCGGTGTAACAGCGTTGGCCGGGAGAGTGACGGTGGGCGTCAGCCGGGTACAGCGCAGTACGGCAATCGAAAGATCAGGCGGCTGTTTCACGAATGACCTGATCCATGGTGGTCAGGCCCTTGAGCACCTTCAACCATCCATCCATGCGAAGCGTGAGCATGCCTTCGGTGATGGCTTCGTCGCGCAGCACCTGGGAATCGGCATTCTGTACCACCAGCTTTTTGAGGTGGTTGGTCATGAACATCACTTCATAGAGACCCTGACGGCCACGCAGCCCGGTGCCGTTGCAGTGATCGCACCCGTGTCCGCGAAAGAACGGCAGCTCACCCACGCGCGTATCGAGTGACAGATCCTCGAGGAACGGCACGGCTTCTTTGGTCGCCCTGAGCTTGGCATCGCGCAGCGCGCGCTCCGTGAACCGCAGTTCGCGCATGGTGGTATCACGCGTGACCTTGGCGCCGGCCAGTTCTTCGTCGGTGGGCTCGTACTTGATCTTGCACCGCGGACAGATGCGCCGGACCAGTCGCTGCGCGAGGATGGCGTTGAGCGCTGAGGCGACGTTGAACGGCTCCAGCCCCATGTCGAGCAGACGCGTGAGCGTTTCCGGCGCCGAGTTGGTGTGCAGCGTACTCAGCACCATGTGACCGGTGAGTGCGGCTTTCACAGCAATGCTGCCGGTTTCAAGATCGCGGATTTCGCCGAGCATGATGACGTTGGGATCCTGACGCAGGAACGCTTTGAGGGCGGCCGCGAACGTCATGCCGATCTCGGTGCGCACCTGCACCTGATTGATGCCGAAGAGGTTGTACTCGACGGGATCTTCAGCCGTCATGATATTGGTGTCGATCGTATTGATCTTCGACAGCGCCGAATACAACGTGGTGGTTTTACCCGAGCCGGTTGGTCCGGTGACGAGCACCATGCCGTACGGATTGGAGATCGCCTCCATGAACTCGGCTTCGGCGCGCGGCTCGATGCCGAACGTTTCGAGATCGAGGGTGAGGTTGCCCTTGTCGAGAATTCGCAGCACGACTTTTTCGCCGAACAGCGTGGGCAAGGTGCTCACACGGAAATCGATGACTTTCTTGCCCACCTTGAGCTTGATGCGCCCGTCCTGCGGCACGCGACGTTCGGCGATATTGAGCGACGACATGATCTTGAAGCGCGAAATCAGCGCGGCCTTCATTTTCATGGGCGGCTTCATGATTTCCTGCAACGCACCGTCAATGCGGTAGCGCACGCGCAGTTCGTGCTCGAACGACTCAAAGTGAATGTCAGAGGCGCCTTTTTGCACGGCGTCGGTGAGAATCAGATTGAGCAGTTTGACGACCGGCGCCTCTTCCACCTGCGCCGCGAGAATGCTGACGTCGGTTTCCTTCTCTTCCGACTCCAGCAGCTCGATATCGTCTTCGGCATTGGAGAAGTCCTGCAGCAGCGACTGCATTTGCTGCGTATCGCCGGAATCGTAGTGCTTTTCGATGGCGGCGCGCATGGAATACTCGCCGGCCAGCACGGGCACGATGTCGTAGCGCGTGATAAACTTGAGGTCGTCGACGACGCCGAGGTTGGTGGGGTCGGCAATGGCGACGGTGAGCTGCCGGCCGTCGCGCTTGAGCGGCAGCACGATGTGCTTGTTCGCGAGGTCAGCGGGGATCAGCTTGAGCAGCCGCGGATCCACCTCAAAGCGTGTGAGATCCACGGCCGGCATGCGATGCTGGCGCGCCAGAATCTTGACCACGCTGGTCTCGGGCACCATGCCGAGCTTGACGAGCGTGAGCCCCAGCCGATTGCCGTTGGTGGCCTGTTCCTGCAGCGCCTTGGCGAGCTGCTCGCGCGTAATGAGCCCCTCACGAATGAGGAGATCGCCGAGTCGGTCGGCGGCGACAACCGGTTTGGTGACAGCGGGTGCAGCCATGTCGCGGAACGGAACGGTTGGGGATACGCGGGCAGACGACGGGAATGGACGAGACGCAGGGCCGGAGGCCGCCCCGCCTACGGAGGCCGACGCAGCGAGGACTCGTCGTGTAATGGACGGAGCCCGCTGGAAAACGTCACGTGCTGTGACAGTCCGGCGGCCAGTGACGGTCCGATACCCTTGACGCGTTGCAGCGCCCCTAACGAACCAAAGGGGCCGAGGGAATCGCGATCGGCCACAATGCGTGCCGCGAGGGCCGGACCGACGCGGGGCAAGGCGTCGAGCTCCTCTGCCGAGGCGACATCAATATTTATGGGGGAACCCGGTGCCGCGCTCTTTTTGGCCGAAGACTTCTTCCTCGACGCGCGCGCTTCATGGACGGCCGACAGCTGCCGCTCCAGTGCGACCGCCGACGATGCCTCGGCCGCCAACCCGTCGTCGCTCCCTTTCGCCGCACTACTCTGTTGCGCAGTGGCCTGATGAAGCGCCCGCTCGAACGCCCGCGCCTGCAGTACGCGCACGCCGCCGCCCAACACGGCAACGGTGGCGAGAAAGGCAATGGCTTGGCGTTCGGCAGGAGTGGGCATGCGCACAACATGGGCGAACGCCGCGCGCGAGCCTCACCAAATCATTCTGCGCGGTGTCGTTTCCACGCCGGGCATGCCGCGAGGTTACTCACGCAGCGCGTTGCCGAAGAAGTTGAGTTGCAGGATTGCGCTGAACGTCGTCTGCGCGAACCGGCGATTGAAGTTCCGGTCATACGTAATCACGTGTGAGCCGGCCAGGGAAAACGTGACCGTTTCCGAGATGTCGGTGTCGGCAATGAGATTGAATGCTTCCCGTCCGTTGTCGGCAAGCACCGCTTCAAAAACCGACGGGGCTTGCCCGCCCAGGTTCGTGAGGGCGTTGCTGACGACGCTGCGCGCGCCCTGCCGCTGCCACGTGAGCTGCGTGCGCAACCCGCTGCGCTGCCTCCAGTCGGCGGGGAGCGCAAACGTGCGTGAGAGCCCCAGCGATACATCTTCGGAGCGGCTCTTCGTCAGCGCGCCCGGGCGCTCGTCTTCACGCGTCGTGCGACTGATCGATGCCGATGTGATGAGCGGACCAAACAACTCCCAGGTGAGGCTCGCCGAAATCGGCACGCGTTCGGCGCGACCTCGGCTGCGATCGGCGAACCCACCGAGTTCGTTACGGATGTCGGTGCGCTGTGAGTTGAGCGCGTAACCGGCGGTGGCCCCGATACCGGCGAACGGACCGATCGGGCGCACGGGTCGCCAGTTCCACTGCAGCGTGACGTCCGGGTACACGTCCTGGTCGCTGGTGATGAGCGCCTGGAAATCGTCGCGCACGCGGCGTGTCCACGTCTCCGTTTGTCCCACTTCGGCGCGCGACGTGATGCGCAAGGCCAGCGGCAGGCTCAGTCCACCCGTGAGAATGAGGCGACGGCTTCGACCGGCAGACGTGGCCAGCGTACCGTCGAGACCGCGGAACAGGTCGACGCTCCCAATGCCGAATTGGTAGCCGCCACCGGGTGTAACGGACGTATTGTCGTAGTTCGAATCGAGCGTTCGGAACCACGTCGCGTCGAACGGCTGCAGCAGGCGGATCCACCGCGCGAGCAGGCTGTTGGGTGACACACGCCCCGCTGTCAGACGCGCCAGATCGAACGTGAAGCCGGTCACGATGTTTTGCGTAGCGCCCAGACGTTTCGGCAGACGCAACTCGTCCGTCGCATCGTTGACGCGCAGCAGTGTGCGCGCGTTCGGGTCTTTGAGGAGCGAAAATCCGGTGGTGAACTCGGCGCGTGGACGCAGCCACGGCAACAGCGCCGGCCGGAAGACGATGGCTGTGGACAGTGAGCGTTCGCGTTCCAACCCGATATCGGTACCAAACACGCGCATGCGTTCCGCTTCCGTGGCGACGCGACGAGCAACACTGTCCCCGAAGACAGCGGTCTCACCGTAGTCGCGCAGATCGAGGAGTTGTCGCGCATTCAGTCGTGCACTGAACGACGACAGCGGTCGGAACTCCAGCGTTGCCGTGTTTTGCCAGACATGATTGAGCGCGTTGGCGACCGTACCGGAGTCCCCGAGCGCCAGTGCCGGCTTGAGAAAGCTGGTGGTGCGGGCAGCCTGTCGTGACAGGCCACTCGTGAAACGCAGCTCCGAGGGATTCCACCGCAGCGGTGTCTCACGCAGCGCCTGGAACGCGCGGGAATCGCGCCACGACTGCGGGAAGAGGTCGAGCACGCGCAGCGGCCACGACGGAAGCGGCGCCAGTCTCGGTTCTCCAGACAGGTTCAGCGACGCGTTCACGAGATACGTGGACGAGCGTCCCGACTGGAAGGCACTTTGCGTGCTGCCACTGCCCCACGCCGCGTTAATGAGGAAGCCATTCACGAACGGCGCGTACCAACCCGCGGTCAACCGCGAGTCACGACGCAGTGAGAGCGCATAGTTCACGCGGCCGGCACGCGGATTGCGCAGACCGGCGATGCCGTCGGCGAGGATGTCCGTCCGATTCACAAAAAGTTGATCCACCTCGTTGCCGCTGTAGTCAACCGACAGCGGTGCGACGATACCGAATCGTCTCGGCAACAGATGTTCGAGATGGAAGGTCGTGCCCACGGTATATCCGTTCTCGGTAAGGAAGCTTGGCGCTTCACCAAGCTGCCGGAAGTTCGGATCCCGTCGACGCACGGCGGCGCGCACATCCATGAACTCACCGGCGTTCAGCGTGAGCCCAAGCTCACCGGCAAAGCCCATGTCATCGACGACATCAGTGAGACGGATATCGTTGATCCACAACTCCAGCGTGTCATTGGGCATGATCGCGTTGGCTGAGCGCGGCACGGAATCGACACGGACGAATCCCACCGCCAGTTCCTGCACGCCGGCGAGGTTCGGCGGGGTGACCGTTGGGTCGGTGGTATACACGATGTATCCGTCTTCACACACTGCGTAGCGGCGCACGGTGCTGGTGAGGGGCAATCCGGAGCGTGCGATGAGCTCGAGATCCGTACCGCTGCAGGCGATGGAGTCGGCGCCGCCCTGCAAGAACAGATTTTCAAGCCGAGCCCGCAGTTCTTGAAAGCGCCGCAAATCCACCCGAACCTCCGGCTCCCACGCGTTCTGCGTCACACCAGTATTCACCGGTGTCCGGTAGGCATAGAAGTTGTGTTCATCACGCCCCACTTTGACGAACCCCTGCAGTTCTCCGTCAGGTCCCCATCCATTGCCTCGACCACGCATCCACAGGCGTAGCGTGCGGTACCCCATGAAGCTCTTGAAGCCTTCGGGAAAGCGCAGATACGCTTCCGCGCGATCGAACGTACGAAACGTTTGCCCGGGAGATCCACCCGCGAGCAAGCGCAACGCACGCTCATTCACCTGAGTTCGACTGGCTTCGAGACCGGTTTGCCGCTCTTCGGGTACCTCGGCCACACCGGGCGGCGGAGAGTACGGAAGTTCGGCGATGGAATCGAGCGAGCCGATGACAGAGGCTATCACGTACCCGCCGGTGAGCGATCCCAGCGAGTCGCCGGCGATGCCCGAGATGGGCCGCTCCGTGCGCTTGAGCCAGGGCGCGCCAACGAGACGGATGCGTGCCAACGCAGTGCTGGTAAACGCACTGTCAGGCACCGCCGCGTTCGAGACGAGCGTCAGGCGCAACGCGCGCACGCGGCGATCATTCTGCACGCCGACCGAATCGGTGGGCGTACGCCAATTGAGTCGCACCTGCACCCAGCACTGTTGGGCCGAATCGGCCGGCGCATCAATCGGCGCCGAGCGCTGACAACGGCCGATGCGCGTCCACGTGTTGCGATCGGACAGGTCGACAACGAAGCGCTTGAAGCGTTCGAGATCAACCGCTGTTTGATCAGTCATGTTCAGCTGACCATCAAGGTCGATGTCTTCTTCATCGAGTCGGTTGTTGCGCACCGTGCAGTTGGCGCGATTGTCGCCGAGAAACACCTGCACCTGACTCGTACTGCTGCAGAGCGGTACGTCGGTGCTGATGACCGCGACAACACTGGTCTGCGTGGAGTCGATCACCACGATCGATCCGGCCCGGCTCTCGGGTAAACCTATGTCGTCCGTCACCGCGTTGAACGCGCGAGAGAACGAATCGCGCTCCGAGTTCAGTCGATCGTAGCCCACCAGCCGCTTGCCGAGATACAGCGTGTCAACGCGTTCCGGCGCTGTGGGATTGCGACGAATGATCATGGTGTCGGGCACGTACGCGACACTGTTCTCGCTGATCTCGCCAAAGTCGAAGAGGAGCGAAGGATTACGCGTTTCGAAGCCGGGATCGGTGTACACGAGTGCGTAGAACTCAAGATTTTCAACGCGTGACAGATCGCGACCGCTCGGATTCAGGACCGTGCGAATGCTGCGCCAGCGTCTGCCCGGCGGTGCCACCACACCATTGCCCGCCACGTTCCAGCTGAAGCGCGGTGCGCCCGTCGACGCGGCGTACGTGAGGCCACCGCCGGCGCGCTGCGGATACAGATTCAGAAAGAGCACCTGCTCCGGCGATTGCAGCCCCGCGTTGGTGAATCGCACGGAGGGATCGATCTGATCAATCGTGTACGCCACAAAGCGGCCAGTGCGCGTGATGCCGCTGTTTTGCCACGCCAGCGTACTCGCTCGTGGCAGTGCGAACACACCAGCGCCAAATCCGGGGAGTCGTGCGCCGCCCTGCGGCTTACTGCCGAGATACCACGCACCTTCCGCAAGCTGAATCTGTGTGCCCGCGTCTCCTTCAAACGATTCCAGATAGGCTTGTCCCGCCGCATTGGGTCGTGGTCGACTCATCGCGAACTCACCCTGCAGCGCGACGCGCGACGTGGCGGCACGATCTCCAAGCCCGAATCGGGCGGCGAGTTGGCTGAGTTGTGGCGCCTCCCACGTCAGATCGCTGGTGAGCCCCGCCACCAGCGAGCCGACTTGTTCGTAGCCAAGCGCCGGGCGATTGGAGACGGAGCGCTGATCCTGTGAGATCGCGGTGAAGGTGAATTGGCCGGCGTCCAACGGAAAGCGCGATGCAAATCCGAGAATGGAGGTGGGCGTGGCCGCCGTCGCAAACAACGGATTCTCCTCGTAGCGAACATTGACGGTGCGCGGACGGGGGAAGAGCGTGTCGGGGCGGTTGAAGGAGATGCGTCCTGTTTCGTAGCTCACCGAATAGTCGCGATCGCGCAGGAGCAACAGACCGTCGAGCTCAACGCGCTCGGAGCCCGGGCGCAGCTGCGTGGTGCCCAGCGTGATGCCACCCGTTGCACCGTCGGACGAGCCTTCGTAACGCGCCAGCAGTCGAAAAATGGACTGCGGCCGCTGTGCCGAGTACAGGTACTCGTTGGGAAAGGAGTACAGCGTGTCATTGGCGGGGTTGGCGCGTGGCTGCGCAAGCCCCGAGCGGCCGAATGGTTGCAGCGACGGAAAGACGACGAAATAATCGCGGAACAGTTTTTGTCCGGCGTTGCCTGCCGCCAGCACGTTGGGATCGTTCGGGCGGGGCCAGAGGCGATTCTCGACATCGAACTGCGCGCCGTTGGTGGCCTGCGACAGACCGAACAATTGCAGATAGGTCTGTCCGCGCGATGCGTCGGGCGGCTGCTCCTGATCACCGCTGGTATTCGTGACAATCTTGAGATCGATCGTTTCCCGTCGTAGCTCCTCGCCCGCCAGTCGATACACGGACTTGATCTCACGCAGGAAATACGCGGAATCGGCGGGCTGCAGCTCAGGCTCCCACAACAGATTCGCGAACTGCGGCTCCGGGGTGAACTGAATATCGGGCGTGCCACCGGTGTTCACATTGCGTCCAGGCACGCCAGCGATATTCACATCGTACGCCACCACGAGCCGTTCATTGTTGAGGCCGAGCGGGCGTACCAGCACGATCCAGAGCTGTGACGGGTCGAGATAGTAGTCTACATTTTCGCGCAGCACTTCATAGATCTGGCGCGCCGGATTGCGGGCGCCGCGCACGGAGAACTGTGGGCCGAGCGGATTCTGGTTTTGCGCGCCGATGAGTTGGCGGTACACGTACACGCGCGCCGGCCGGAGGGAATCCGGCAGCGCCGCAGACGCCTGCTGCATCGCCTGACGATTGAGAATGTCGACGTTCGGGAATCCGGGCAGTTGGCGCGGGTCGATCGTGAAGAAGAACCGGCGCGACTCGATCTGAATGTCTTCAATGACGCGATCGACCTGCTGCACGGAGCGATCGCCCACCGTGAACACGTTGTTCCGCGACACATTACCACGCTGCTGCGCGATGATCGTGGAAAAGAGCATCGGCCCGAGTTGCCCGCTCGCCTGCACGCCGTAGTTGTTCGACGGGATACCGGCCGTCAGAAATCGTGACGTGGGCGCGGCAAAGCTGACGTTGCCCACTTCCACGCGATGCAGGATCTCGTCCGGGCGCCCTTGATAGAAGAGCGAAATGTTGTTCGACGCATCGAACTGATTCTGCGAGTTGTATTCCACGTCCACGAACACGCGGTCCGCCACGACACCTTTGGAGACGAGATTGACCTGAAAGTCGAAGCCGGGGAGATAGGTCGCAAAACATGTCGAGCCAAACTGTGTGCGCTGCGACGCGGTGCAAATCCGGCTCTGCGACCGTTCCACCTTGCTTTCGAGGCGCGCGCTGAGATCGACATTGAGGTCCGCGACGTCGGCAAAGAGGTCGTTCGACGGGGACGGAAGCGAGGGTGCCGGCCTGGTCGCCACGACGTCTCGCAGGAGGGACGGCCGCTCGACGCTGCCGGTGAGCGCGGCTTCGACGATCCGCTGCCACTGGCGGTCGGTGGCTGCGGCCACTCGGGTGGTGGCGGCGACGGCGGCCGCGTCGGCCACCACGCGCGAGCCGACCCCCCGTCGAACCGAGAGCGAGAGCGGCCGAAGTCCCGCGGGAACGCGCAGCGCCAGTGCGTCGCTGATCGGGCGGAAACGGGCTGCCAACGGTTTGGCCAGCACAGACGAATCGGGAGGCAGCGTGCCGGCCGGGCGCTCCTGCGCCTCCATCGGCGCAGCGCAAACGGCCAGAATCGACGCCACCAGCGCGACGGCGGACCACAATCGGGAGGCCCCGAATTGCGGTCGCACAGTGCGGGCTTCGTGGTGTACAAGCGGTGCGATCGAGGCCGAAACGGCTCGCTCCGGGGAAGCGGCGAAAAGGATGACCTGCGTCGTCCCTTGATAATGCAGTGGATACCGGCGGAATTTAGATCAATAGAACTGGACGCGCCCCGGGGCTCAAGTTGCCGAGGCGTTCCCAGCGCGAGTCCCGGACGACGGCGGGTCGTCCGGCCGCGCAACCTTTGTTACGCCTGACCCCATGCCGTGAGGATTATCACCCGCTACATCGTGCGCGAGCACGCCGGCCCACTGGCGTTCGCGCTGACGGCGCTGACATCGCTCCTGCTGCTGCAGTACGTTGCCCGCCAACTCGACAAGTTGGTGGGCAAGGGCTTGCCGTGGCGTGTGATCGGCGAGTTTCTGGTGCTGTCGCTGCCGTTCACCATCGCCATGACGCTGCCCATGGCCGTGCTCATGTCCACGATGCACGCGTTCGGACGACTGGCAGCAGAAAACGAAGTCACCGCGTTCAAGGCGAGCGGCATTCGGGTGCGGACGCTCATGGCCCCGATGCTGGTGATCGCTGCAGCACTGTCGTTTCTGATGATCGGTTTCAATGATCAGGTGTTGCCGCGGGCCAATCACCGGCTGAGCATTCTGCTGACCGACATTGTCAACGTGCGCCCGACGGTTGGCATTCGCGAGCAGGTGCTCACGCAGCTGACACCCACCTTCTACATGAAAGTGGGTTGGATCGACGACACCTCCAATCGCATGCGCGAGGTGGAGATCTACGATCTGCAGAACTCCGCCGAGCGAAAATCGGTCTATGCAGATAGCGGTACGTTCACGATGTCGCCGGACAGCGTGGACTTGCAGCTTGTGCTGTATGACGGCGAGCAGCTGCAGTTTCCGCAGGGCGATTCCAAACAGCTGCAGCGCACGTTTTTCCGCGAGCAGGTGCTGAAGGTCGAAGATCTCGCGCGCGGCTTCAACTCGAGCAGCGGCGACACGCAGTACAAGAGCGAGCGTGAGCAGAGCATTTGCGACTTGCAGCGGGAGTACGTGCTGCGGGCATCGGAGTATGAGCTGCGGCGTCAGCGCTGGATCGCCCAGCTGCGCTCCGAAGCATCGCCGGGCGACTCCGTGCTCGTGGTGCCGCGCCCGCGTCCGCCGCACGAAGGACTGGCCAAGCTGTACTGCGAAATCATTCCGGGCTGGTTCGCACCGAAGGTTGCGGAGGCCGCACCTGCGCCGGTGTACGCGAGATCCGCGTTGGCGCTGGTTCAGCCAGGGCAGGCGCGGCAGGATTCGGCGCGACTCGATAGCATGCGTCGTGCGAACGAACGGCTGGCGGCCAGTCGGCGCGACAGTATGCGGCGGGCGCTGGAAAATCCCGGGCTCGACAGCGCGCGAAACGACAGTCTTCGTCGCGACAGCCTCCGGCGCGCCGCCAGCGACGTGTCTGGCGCCGTCGGTAAAAATCAGCCACCGCCCCCGCCGCAAAGCGGTCTGCCGACGGTGGGCCCCGATGGTTTGCCCCTGCCCACTGTTGGTCCCGATGGACTGCCGCTGCCCACGGTGGGACCAGATGGACTACCGATGACGCTGGGTCAGCCCGCCGATCAACTCACGCCTGACATGTCGAACGACAGCGCGAACGCGGCGAACGCGCGACGGCTCAACGAACTCAATCCGAACCTGCCGCCGCCCGCGATGTTCTCGGTGACGCCCGAAATGCTCGACGTCGCACTCATGGACATGTACAAGTACGCCGTGGAAGTCCAAAAAAAGTTCGCGCTGTCGATGGCCGTCTTTGTCTTCGTGCTCTTCGGCCCGCCGATCGCGCTGCGGTTCCCGCGCGGCGGCGTGGGCGTCACACTCGGCGTCTCGATGGTCGTCTTCGGCGCTTACTATGTTTGTCTCATGGCCGGCGAAACCCTCGCTGACAAGGGTCGTCTCGAACCGGTGATCGCCATGTGGGCCGCGAACGTGATCTTCACGATCGCCGGTGTGGTGCTGTTGTTGCGCGTGGAGAAAACCGCCGACGGGTCGCGCGGCGGTGGGTTGCGTGACTGGTGGGCGGATCGACGCGCGCGGCGAGCGCTGCGCCGCACGATGACGGCGTCGGTGCCGTCGGCCGAGGTGAGCGCATGAGTGTGGCGAGTGCGAGCGCGCCGTCGCGCCGCCGCTGGCGATTGCTCCGCCCCCTCGATCGTTACGTGGCCGTTGAGTTTCTCCGCATCTTTCTCGTCACCAGTCTCGGCTTTCCGTTTCTGGTGTTCGTGGTGGATCTGGTGGACAATCTGCGCAAGTACACCGATAGGAATATCCCCATGGCGGACATCGCGCTGAGCTACTGGTATTTCCTGCCCGACACGATGTACAAGGTGCTGCCGGCGGCCGTGTTGTTTGCCACGGTGTTCTCGGTCGGCAACCTCACGCGCTACGCTGAGATCACTGCCGCGAAGGCGTCGGGCATGAGCTTTCATCGGGTCGTCATGCCCATCTTTGTGCTCAGCGTCTTCGCGGCCGGCCTCGGCCTCGTTATTGGTGAGCTGTCGCCGCCGGCGAACACCATTCGTCTGGAGTTGCTGCGCGAATCCTGTCGGGCCGGTGCGGCGCCCTCGGGCGGATTGACGGTGTGCAACGAGTCCGCGAGCACGCGCTACAACTTTGTGTTCGGCGGCGAGGCGGGGCGCGTCGTGCGCGCCACGTTCCTGAACGTGCAGGAAGGCACGATGCAGTCGGTGGAAACGGAGCAGCGCGGCGACTCGCTCACTCCCAGCCGACTCATTTCCGCGGTCAGCGCGTCATGGGCCAGTGGTCGTGGCTGGATGCTGCGCGACGGCTACGTGCATGTGATCCCGGACGATTCGCACAATCTGGTGATCGGCTTCGATTCACTCGTGGACCGCGCGCTGATCGAAACGCCAACAGAGCTGCGCGCATCGGACAAAGCGCCGGACGAGATGACGTATTCGCAGCTCTCGCAGTTCATTCGCACCCTCGAACGCGCGGGCTCCGATGTGCGCGGCCTCCGGGTGGAACTGATGTTGAAAATCGCGGTGCCGGCCACGTGCATCCTGATCGCGATGTTCGGCGCGCCACTGGCCACCAGCACGCAGCGGGGCGGTACCGCGTTTGGTGTGGCGGTGAGTCTCGGTACTACGATCCTGATTCTCGTGTTGATCCAGCTGACCAAAGCGGTCGGCAAGTCCGGTCTCGTCTCTCCGGAGCTGGCGGCGTGGTTTCCCAACATTCTTGTGGGCGCAGCGGCCGTCGTGCTGCTCGCTCGCGTCCGGACATGACGTAATGCTCGAAACCACCTGGCGCGCGATGCACGGCGCCGTTCGCACCACGCTGACTTCTGTGGGCGTCTACGGCTATTACCTGCGTGACATCGTGCGATCGGCCCGGGAAACCGATACGTGGCCGCGCGAAACAATCCGACAGATGCGGGTCATCGGGGTGGAGTCCGTGATCCTCACGATCATCGTGGCGGCGTTCCTTGGCGGCGTTACCGCGTTCCAGACGCGCTTTCAGCTGTTCCCGGGAGTGCAGGTGTCCGCCGTCGGGCTCATTTCGAGACAGAGCATCGTGTTGGAACTGGGCCCACTGCTCACCGCGCTCGTGCTGACGGGTCGCGTGGGCGCGCGCATGACGGCCGAAATCGGCACCATGCGCGTAACGGAACAGATCGATGCGCTGGAGACGCTGGCGTACGATCCGGTGGCGTTCCTCTCACTGCCGCGGCTGTTGGCGGCGCTCGTCATGTTGCCCGCACTCACCATGCTGGCCAACACGGCCGCCCTCGTGAGTGCGTGGCTCACACTGATTTTTGCGACCGATGTGCGCACCATCGATTACGTGGAGGGGCTGCGTATTGCCTTCACGCCGTTCCAGGTGGTGTACAGTCTGATCAAAGCGACATGTTTTGGCGGAGCCATCGCGTTCGTGTGTTCGTATCAGGGATACATCGCAAAGGCGGGCGCCGAAGGCGTTGGTCAGGCGACGGCGAAGGCCGTCGTTATCACATCGGTGGCGATCCTCACACTCGACGCCATCGTGGCGGCGATTTTCGCGCCGTTCGTTCAGGCGTAAGCCAGATGGCTGTACGCATCTTCTTCGTGAACTCACCGGATCGGTTGCATGAAACGTCGTGACGAAGTGCTCGTGGGACTCATGCTCATCTTCACCGTGGTGGTCGGCATTGCCGGCACGGTGTGGTTGGCACGCGGCGGTCTCTCCAGCGGATATCCGATGTACGCGCTCTTTCCGTGGGGCGCCGGACTCAAGAACGGACAGCCTGTGCTGCTGGCCGGTGTGAACATCGGTTTCGTGAGCAAGGTCGAGCTGGTACCCAACGGCACGCTGCTGGTGACGCTCGCGGTGAACAAGGAATACCAGATTCCTACGGGCACCACGGCCTCCGTGGAGCCGAACGGCATCTTTGGTGACCAGCTGATCGCGCTGTCGCCGCAGCTGTCGGTCACCACCTATCTGCCGGAGCGGGACACGATTCCCACGGGCAAGGGTGCAGCCACAACCGGACAGGTCCTGAGCAAGGCCGACTCGGTCGCGGCCGAAGTGCAAACGATTGTCGCGGCGGTCCGCGATGAGTTCGTCACCGACGGCGGCATCGCCGAGATCCGCAAGGCGATCGCGGAGTTGAGCGCGCTGACGTCGCAGTTGGGTACGATTGCGGCCGCACAATCGCGCGAACTCACCACCACCCAGCAACAGCTGCGTTCCACACTGGCCGCCGTCGATTCGTCGGTCGTCGACTCCACGCTGCGCGCGTTCCGCACGAGTAGCGCGAACCTGGCGCAACTCACCAGTGATCTCGAGAAGACACGCGCGCAGGTCAGCTCAATCCTCTTCAAGGTTGATTCGGGGCCAGGCACAGCGGCCAAGCTGCTCAATGATCCGGCGGTATATGCCCGTGTGGATTCGTTGCTGCTACGCCTCGACCAGCTCGTGGCGGATGTCAAGGCCAATCCACGCCGCTATATCAATCTTCGCGTCTTCTGATGCGCCGCATATCGAATCTGAACCATCCGGGCGACGCAACAAGGCGAGGTCTCGCCGTAGCCGCGCTGGTGTTGCTGGCGTCCTGTGCGGGCGGTAGCGACCCGGCGGGTCCGAATTCGGTTCCACCTCCCAATACCTGCACAACGGCGCCACCGTTGGTGGCGAGTGGCTACTACGACGCGGCGCGAAATCGTTGCGGCGCCGCTTTGCTCACATCTGTGCAGCAGATCGTGCGCGGTCAGCGGCTGCTCGGCTACACCGCGGCGCGTGATTCGCTGTATGCATTCATCGATCGCGGCAATCAGCCGTCCATCGTGGACGTGTACACCGGACGCTCGGTGCCCGGCGTCACCACGCGTGCGACGGCGGCGAGTAACCAGATCAACACCGAGCATGTGTGGCCACGCAGTCGCGGCGCCGAGGAAGATCCCGGGCTCAGCGACTTGCACCATCTGTTCTCGAGCGATGAATCGGCCAATTCCCAGCGCTCCAACTTTCCGTTTGGCGTGGTGCGTGGCACGGTGCTCTGGACGAGCGCCAATCCGCCCGCCCCGGGCGACGTGAGCCGGCTCGGCTATGCGAACGGGAACAGCGGGCAGATCGTATTTGAACCGCGGCCCAGCAAGCGCGGGGACATCGCGCGTGCCCTGCTCTACTTCTACACGCGGTACAATACGCAGCGACCGAGTGCCTACAGCCTGGCCAACTTTGCGTTCGAACGCGACTTGATTGTTGCGTGGGCGCGTGAAGATGCGCCCGATGCGTATGAGCGCGCCCGCAATGATCTCGTGCAGCGCGCGCAGGGGAATCGCAATCCGTATATCGATTGGCCGGAGTTGCTGACGCTGATACCGGAGTTTCCGCTCAATTAGTCGCTCCCGCTGATGCAGAACGCCCCCGCCGCGAATGATCGCGGCGGGGGCGTCTTGTCGTGCGGGCAACGTGATCGCACGCGGCGCACACGATGCCCCGGGGCGAGAGGTCACACCGGCCTAGAAAACGTACCGCACACCGAGCTGCATGCTGAACTGCAGCAGCAGGTTGGCGCCAAGCGGCGTATTGTCTCCAAAGTTGTCGGTGAGATCGTAGCGAATGGTCTCACCATTCGCATCGTATGAGGCCGGCACCATCAGGTTGCGACGTGCCGTCGAGACCGACTGATAGCGTCCCCACTCCGACTTGATGCCGTTGAGCACGTTGAAGAAGTCGAACGAGAGTTCCGCATACTGGCCACGGCGCACGGGAATGCGGTTGCGCAACGACAGGTCGAGTCGATTGAACCACGGCTGGCGGCACGTATTGCGCGGGATGATCGTGCCCACGTGCTCGCTGATGCACGGATTGGCATCGAGGTAGCCTTTGTAGACCTCGCGCTGCGCCGCGACGTACTCGGCCTGCGCTGCTCCACCCGTGATGCTGGCGGGAATGTTCACCGGGAACTGATCGGGCGCGAAGATGAATGGACGGTCGTTGAAGCTGAGCCCGTCACCATTGAGATCGCCGCCCTGCTCCGGGCCCCATGGCGTGCCACTCTGAAGGCGCCAGATGCCGCTGAAGCGGAAGCCCAGTGGAAGCCGCGTGTACCCTGACACGATGAACGTGTGATTGCGTGCGAAGCCGGAGGGTCCCCAGCCCTTGTCAGAATCACCGGGACTACCAATGTCGTTCGGGCCACTCGCACCGATGCGCGTATCACTCCAGCCAGCGAATGACGTGCAGCAGGAGAAGGAGCTGTTGTCTGACGCCGACACGTAGGTGTAGGACGCACGCAGCGACGACTCCGTCCCCAGACGCTGATCGAGATTGAACGTCAGCGAGTTCGAAAGCGCGCTGCCGTCATAGAAGTTCTGGAAGACGTTACCGAAATCGGTGTTGAGCAGGCGATCGTTTCCGGCCGGCGCATTGGGCGCAAAACGATTGACCGGCACAAAAACCTGACGCCCACCTTCATTCGCCAGGGCGAAGAGCGGCTGGCGCAGATTGGTGTTGCGCACGGTGTAGAGCTTCGTCGTCAGCGCGTACAGGTAGTCGGCGGAGAAACGGGTATTGCTGCTGAGCTGACGCTCGAAGCCGACGTTCCCGCGATACGTCTCGGGGATCTCGAAGCCTCCGGTCCAGAACGAGAACTCGGGGATACCGCCGATGCCCGCTGCGCCAGCGCAGTTGAACGGATTGTCGTCGCCGTTCGCGCTCCAGTTCTGATAGTTTTGTACGGGCGGCGGTGCGTTGGCATCACCGTCGGCAGTGCTGCCCGTGCAGGCGAGATTCTGGAGCGGTACGTCGGTGATGCCGACGTTCGAGCCGAGTACGGCGGGCAGTCGTCCGTAAAAGAGACCGGCGCCGGCACGCCACACTTCGCTGGCGTCGCCCTTGCGATCCCACGCAAACGCGATGCGCGGCGAGATGTTGTCCCGGTCGATGGGGGCGATGCCGGTCTCGATACCAAACGCGCGCTCGGCATCCACCACACGGCCCGGCGCATCGGCGAAGCGCGAATAGTCGTAGCGCACACCAAGCGTGGCCAGCAGGCGAGAGGTCACACGCCACTGATCCTGCGCGTACACGGAGTATTCCTGCACATCGAAGACCGCGCGCGGCGGGCTGCCATCGGCGCGCACGTTGCGCGTATACTGCAGCGGCTGAAACGCCTCGAGCGCGGCCAGATTGTCAAACGTATAGAAGCCCGACCCCTGGTTCCAGAAGTCATTCTCGTAGTGCGCGAACATATTGTTCGTGCCGAACTTGAGGGTGTGCGTGCCAAGATCGATCGTGGTGTTGTTGACGAGTTGGACCTTGTTCTCCATCAGGCGATTCCGGAAGGCGAGATTGTTGCCGCCCCAGGCGTATGCCGAACCGGTGTTCACGTTGTTCACACGCAGCTGCGGCAAGAGATTGTTGCCCACGCGGGGGCGATCCTCGGCAGAATACTGGAAGCGAAACACGTTGGACGCTCGATCACCGAGCGTACTCGTGAGTTCACCCACCACCGCGTTCGTTCGATTCTGGAACGCCTCGGCCTGCGAGAGACCGCCGATCGCGGTACCGCCAAACGTCTCGTTCCCATTGTCGTAGTCCGACCAGCTATTGCGCAACGAGAGGCGGTTGCGGTCGTTGATGTTCCAGTCCAGCCGTGCGAACACCGTGAGCACGTCGTTGCGCGTGGCGAACTCGTCATACGCCTGCGCCACATCCGTCACGCCGTACTGGTCCTGCAAAATGGAGAAGAACCGACCGAGCGAGTCGGCCGTGGTACGCTCGCGCAGCGCCCGCGAGAGCAAGGTCGCCGACGAATCGGGGAACGCCGCAGCACGACGCTCCAGATCGGTCGCCCGCGTCCGCAGCTCATTCGGACCCAGTGGCACAAACGGCTCACGGCGACGCTGCCCGTCGAACGATACCAACCAGAACAGCTTGTCGCGAATCAGCGGCCCTTCGGCCTGAAACGCAAACTGCTGCGCCTGAAAGTTGTTGACCGGCGTTCCATTGAAGTTCTCCGACGTGAGCGCATCCCCGCGGTAGTTGCTGTAGCCCGTGGCGCGGAACTTGTTGGAGCCGCCCTTGGAGATGATGTTGATGATGCCGCCGGAGTAGTTGCCGTACTCCACATCGAAACCGTTCGTGATGATCTGGAACTCCTTCACCGCCTCGATGGAGAAGTTGAATGGAATGCGGCTGCCACCACGATTCTCGCCGAAAAAGCTGTTGTTCGCGTCCACGCCGTCGACCTGCACGTTCGTCTGCGACGGGCGCGCGCCGGCGATGGAGAACTGACCACCCGTCGTGGTTTCGGGCGTCGGCGATACGAGACCGGAGAGCGCGATGAAATCGGTGAAGTCACGGCCGAGTGTGGGCAGATTCTGGATCTCTTCCTGCGTCACGTTCTGCTTGAAGCCACCCTCGGTCACATCAATGCGCTGCGCACCGGTGATGGTGACGGCACCAAGCTGCGCGGCGGCATCAGCGAGCGAGAAGTTGACCGAGGCGGTCGCGCCAACGGTGACGCGAATGCCGGTGCGCTCCTGCTGCTGGCTGCCGATGCGT
>JBBRFQ010000037.1:0-24371 GCA_038224035.1 Gemmatimonadales bacterium | reverse complement strand
CCGCCTACCTGACTCAGCGCGCGCAATCCACCCACCTGCATCTGCAGCAGCTGATGCTCCTTGGGCTTCTCGGCGAGCGCTTTGCGGAAGAGTGGCTCCAGCGGCGCCCCACTGCGTACCGCTTCTCGCAGCGACACTTCGTGGTCCCCAAACAGGCACGTGCGAAGACGACCGTCGGCCGTCAGGCGCACGCGGTTGCACGATTCGCAGTAGGTATGCGTCAGGGGCGTGATCACGCCCACGGTACCAGCGGCGTCGGGCAGGCGATAGTATCGCGCGGGTCCGTTGCCTCTCGGCGGCCCTGCGTCATCGGCCAGCGCCCCGAGCGACGCAATGCGCTCGAGCACTTCGGCCGTGGGCACCACATGATCCCAGGTCAGCTCGCGCATATCACCCACCGGCATGAGTTCGATGAATCGCACATGCCACGGGTTGTCGCGCGTAAGCGCGGCGAAATCCACGATCTCGTCGTCGTTCACGCCGCGCATCACGACCACATTGATCTTCACCGGCGCGAGGCCGGCACGTGTGGCGGCCGACGCCGCGGCGATGAGATCAAAGCCGAGATCGCGACGCGCGATGGCTTGCACCCGGTCCGGGCGCAGCGAATCGGCGCTGATGTTCACACGATCAAGCCCGGCGTCAACGAGCGGTGCGGCCAGTTCCGGCAGCTTCACGCCGTTCGTGGAGAGCGCGATATCCTCGATGCCCGGAACGGCGCGCAGCATGCGAACGAGCGCGTCGAGCTGCGGACGAATAGTGGGCTCACCGCCGGTAAGCCGCAGCCGACGCAATCCAAGCGGCGCGAGTTGTCGCACCACCTCAACAATCTCTTCGTAGCGAAGAATGTCACTTTTGGGCAGCCACGGCAGCCCTTCGAGTGGCATGCAGTACACGCAGCGGAAGTTGCAGCGATCGGTGACCGAGATGCGCAGGTACTCAATGCCACGGCCGAACTGATCGCGCAGCGTGATCGGTTCGCCCACCGACGACGCTCCCTGCGGCGCGACGGACGCGGCGTCTCGTGATGCGGCGTCTCCCGGGGCACTCATGCGGGCTCCCCCGACCCTGACGAACGCGTAGGATCAACCCACGTCCATTCACCGTCGGCGTAGCGCTCGCGCTTCCAGATCGGCACCCGAACCTTGAGCGCCTCGATCGCGGTGCGCATGGCATCGGCCGCCGGTGCGCGGCGAGCATGTGCGCAGGCAATCGCCACACTGACGTCCCCAATGCCCAGCGTTCCGACACGATGTACGATCGCGACGCTCAGTCCTTCCCATTGCGCACCGAGTTCGGCCGCAATGGCCCGCATCTCAGCTTCGGCCATGGGCTGGTAGGCCTCATAGTCGATGCCGGTGACGTTGCGGCCGTCGTTGACATCCCGGACGGTGCCGAGAAAGGTGGCGACTGCGCCTACCCCGGCGTGCTGTACGTGCGCCACCAGTCGAGTGAGGTCGATTGGTGCACCGACGATCTCGATCAGCGCGTCGGGCGTGGACACCGTCACCCGCCGGCCACCGGTGGAATGAGCGCCACCTCGTCGCCGTCGCGGACCGGTGACTCAGGTCTCGCATAGACGTAATTCACGGCGACCAGCAGCTTGCCGGGCAAGCGATGGCCGCCAGGCAGTTCCCGCATGGCCGTGATCACGTCAGCCACCGTGCACGGCACGGGCACGGGTACAGTCACCGTGCGGGCACCGAAGGCGTCAGCATACGACGCGAAGACAAGGACGGGAACGCTCATGATACCAACATATAAGGCAGCACGGTCGGAAAAGATTCCCGGCCGGCCCGACCCCTACCGAAAGTCGAGATCGCTTCGTGGCCCACCCAGACGCTGCTGCGCGGCCTCAGCGGCCGCCTTCTCGGCCATCTCCAGCGCCTCATCAGCGTCGGCGACCAGCGTGCGCAGTTCCTTGGAGGGTTTGAATACAGGCACGGGGCGAGCGGAGACCTCAACCGGCGACCCGGTGCGCGGGTTGCGCGCCATGCGCGTCTTGCGCTGCCGGATCTTGAACGTGCCGAAACCACGCACCTCAATGTTCTTTTGCTCGGCGAGGGCGTCTTTGATGGCGTCAAGAAAGGCGTCCACGACACGGGCGCAGTCCTTTTTTGAGATCGTCGGACCAGCCGTCCGGGCGATGCGCGCCGTGACGTTTTCCACCAGATCGGCTTTCGTCATGAGCTCTTCCAGAGGGCGGCACGCCGAGCGGAATCTCGGCGCGGAGAGTGCGCGTCGAGACACGACGACACACCCGGGAGAAGCGAACCTACGGCCTCAGCTCGCTTGAGTCAAGCGCTTGGGGCGCAAGCAGTTGGGTGAATCACGCGCGGCCGGACTTCAACGCGTCGAGAAACTCGTTGAAGTGTGGAATCGCGTCGTGCGGTCCGGGAGCCGCTTCTGGGTGGTATTGCACGCCGAACACGGGACGCGTGCGATGCCGCAGTCCTTCCACGGTGCCGTCATTGAGGTTGACGTGTGTCACCTCAAGTTCCGGCGCATCTGTCACGCCGCTGGCCTCGGAGCCCGCGACCGCGAAGCCATGATTCTGCGATGTGATAAGCACTTTGCCGGACATCAGATCTTTGACCGGCTGATTTCCACCGCGATGCCCGAAGGGCATTTTGCTGGTGTGGCCACCAAACGCGAGGCCGAGCAGCTGGTGCCCGAGACAAATACCGAACATCGGCACGCCCTGCTCCGCGATCTCACGAATGGCGGGCGGGGCATACGTCACGGCCTCCGGATCGCCCGGACCGTTACTGAGAAACACACCGTCCGGCTGCATCGCGAGAACGTCGGCTGCGGTTGTGTTGCTTGGCACCACGGTGACGCGAACGCCGTGCGCGTCGAACAGCCGCAGGATGTTGCGCTTGACCCCGTAGTCGTACGCCACCACGTGATACGGGTGTTGCGCGTTGCCCCACGCGTACGACTCTCGCGTCGAGACTACGGACGCGAGGTCGAGTCCTATCATGGACGGGCAGCCACCGAGCGCCGCCAGTGCGTCGGCCGAAGGTGTCGTACCGGCGGCGATGACGCCGCGCATCACACCGGCCGAACGCAGGTGCATCGCCAGTCGACGGGTGTCGACTTCGGTAAGGATTGGCACGCCGGCGTCACCCAGCCAATCGGCGAGTGAGCTGGTGGCACGCCAGTTGGAGTAGGTGCGCGACAGTTCGCGAACAACAACGCCTGCCACCTGCGGTTTCGCCGACTCGGAATCGTCGATGTTGACGCCATAGTTGCCGATCATGGTCGCCGTCATCACAACGATCTGCGCGTTGTACGATGGATCGCTGAAGACCTCCTGATAACCCGTCATGTTCGTGGTGAACACAACTTCGGCAACAGTTGGCGCCGCGGAACCGACCAGACGTCCGGGAAAAAGGGTTCCGTCCTCGAGGAGGAGGAACCCTTCCTGGGGAAGTGTACCCAAGGTGTCCTACCCCTTTCTAGTTGCTGGGTGGCGTCGCGGGCGGCGTCGCGGGCGGCGTCGCTTCCAACGGCAATGCAGGCGCGGCACCGCTCGGCGGCACCGGGGCTGTTTGCGTGGCCGGTGCGGACAGGCGATCGAGCACGGACGTCGGCACGGCGGACCGGGCTGACATCAGCTGCAGCACGAAGGCTAGAAACAGGAAGATCCCGCCGCACCACCAGGACAACTTGGTGAGCAGGTTGCCCGCCTGACGTGTGCCGATGAGAGAGTCGGACGACGAACTCGCACCACCAAAGCTGGCGGCCAGTCCGCCCCCCTTGCCGGACTGCAACAGGATCACGACACCGAGCAAGAGCGCGTCGAGGATAAGAATGGTAAGAAGCAGCGAGTACATGGCGCGAGAATCAGTGGCGGATCGAAGCGCGGCCGAAGGCCAAACAGGGCTTCGAAAAAGTCGTCTTCAGCCTCTCAATTTCGCCTGCGCAGCCCCTGCCGCGCAAGTCCCAAGACACGCATTCACAACCGGTTGACGCCGTTCCCATGCTCAGCGAGCCACGGTCGTGCGGCAGATCGCGCTCCAGCCGTCGGCTTCGAGGCTTGCTCCGCCCACGAGTACGCCGTCCACGTCAGGCGCCGCGAGTAACGTTTCAGCGTTCCCGCGGTTGACCGAGCCGCCGTAGCAAATGGGCACGTGGGCGGCGTTCGAGCCCAGGCGCTCGCCGAGCGCGGCGCGTAGCACCGCGTGGATTGCCGACGCGTCCTCCGGCGTCGCCGTGCGTCCGGTGCCGATGGCCCACACCGGCTCGTACGCGAGCGAGATGACGGCGACTTCGGCATCCGTCAACTCGGCGAGCCCGGCCGCGAGCTGCCGCAGCACCACCTGCTCCGTCGCTCCCGCTTCCCGCTCGACGAGCTGCTCGCCAACGCACAACATCGGGAACAGGCGCGCGTCCACCGCGAGACGCATCTTCTTCCCCGTGGCCGCATCGGTTTCGCCGAACACATGTCGACGCTCCGAGTGCCCCACGAGCACGGCGCGCGCACCCGCGTCACGAGCGATGGCGACCGAGTTTTCGCCGGTGAACGCGCCGTGCGATTCCGAGTGCACGTTCTGCACGCCCACGAGGACGTCCGGGCGCTCCCGCAGCGCGTCCACAACCGCCGACAGCGATAGCGCAGGCGGAAAGAACACCAGCGTACCGTTCGTGAGCCGAGGCGTCAGGTCGAGAAACCGTTGCATGAACAGTTTTGCGTCGGACGGCCCGTGATTGAGCTTCCAATTGGCGGCAAAAATCGGAGTACGGAACATGCGCGTTACTCCTGATCGAGCGCGGCAACGCCGGGGAGCGTCTTGCCTTCTAAAAACTCGAGCGAAGCCCCGCCGCCCGTGGAGATATGCGTGAGCCGCGATTCGAGTCCGGCTTCGGCGATGGCCGCCGCCGAGTCACCGCCGCCGACAATCGTGATCGCGCCGCCGTCGGTCGCGCGGGCCATCGCATCGGCGACGGCCCGCGTGCCTTTGTCGAACGGCGGCTTCTCAAACACGCCCATCGGGCCGTTCCAGAGCACCGTTTTTGCCCGCTCGATTTCCGCGGCAAACAACGTGATGGATTCCGGTCCGATATCGAACATGGCTTCGCCCTTGACGATGGCCTCGCGTGAAACGACATGCGCGCGGCCGCCCTCGTCCATCGATGTGCTGACGTTCGCATCACTCGGCAGGCGCAGCTTGTTGCCCGCCCGCGCAATGAGATCGCGGGCCATGTCGACGCGGTCGTCTTCGACGAGCGACAAACCGGTTTCCAGTCCCATCGCGCGAAAGAACGTGCACGCCATCGCGCCGCCCACCAATAACCGTTCGACCTTGGGCAACAGCGCTTCAATGACATCGATTTTGCCGGAGATCTTGCTGCCGCCGAGCACCGCCACGAACGGATGCTCCGGTGTGTCGAGCGCTTCGCCGAGGAACGCCAGTTCGCGTTCCATGAGCAAGCCCGCGACCGCGGGGCGCACGTATCTGGTCACGCCGGCCGTGCTCGCGTGGGCGCGATGCGCGGCGCCGAACGCGTCATTCACGTACACATCGCCGAGTTCCGCGAGCTGACGCGCAAACGCCTCGTCGTTGGATTCTTCGCCGGCGTGAAATCGGGTGTTCTCGAGGAGCAGCACGCTGCCATTGCTGAGTGCCTTCGTGGCCGCCACGGCGGCCGGCCCCACCGTTTCCGGAAGAAAGGTGACGCTGTGCGGCGCCAGCGCGGACTTCAATCGTTCAACAATCGGGCGCAGGGAGTACTTCGGGTTTGGTGCGCCGTTGGGGCGGCCGAAGTGCGAGAGCAATACCACGCGCGCACCGCGTTCGAGCAGGGCGTTGATGGTGGGAACGGCCGCGAGAATGCGCGTGGCGTCCGCGACGTGCCCCTGGTCATCCAGAGGCACGTTGAAGTCAACGCGCACGAGCACGCGACGCCCCGAGACCTCGGCGTCGGTGAGCCGGCGAATCGTACGGGCGGGCACGATCGCGCGCCCCTAGAGGCGCGCGCCGACGAAACGCAGCAGGTCGACACAGCGGCTGCTGTATCCCCACTCGTTGTCATACCAACCGGAGATCTTGACCAGCGTGTTGTTGATCACGGTGGTGCTGAGTGCGTCGAGCGTGCACGAGTTCGGGTTGCCGATGTAGTCCACCGAGACCAGCGGCACTTCGCTGTAGCCGAGGAACCCCTCAAGTGCGCCTTCGGACGCCGCCTTGAAGGCCGCATTCACTTCGGCCACCGTGACACCGCGCTCCACGACGCACGTGAGGTCCGTGAGCGAGACGTCAGGCGTTGGTACGCGCACCGCGATACCGTCAATCAAGCCCTTCACTTCGGGAATCACGAGCGCGGTGGCCTTCGCCGCACCGGTTGTCGTGGGAATCATGGAGACCGCCGCCGCGCGCGCACGACGCAAATCCTTGTGCGGCAGGTCGAGAATGCTCTGGTCGTTCGTGTAGCTGTGAATGGTGACCATGCTGCCATGTACGAAGCCGAATGCATCACGCACCACCTTCACCATCGGCACGAGGCAGTTGGTCGTGCACGACGCGTTCGAGATGATGTGGTGCGACGCGCTGTCGTACTTGTCGCTGTTCACGCCCATCACGATGGTGATATCTTCGTCGGTCGCGGGCGCCGAAATAATGACCTTCTTCGCGCCGGCTTCCATGTGCTTGCGCGCGTCGGACGCCTTGGTGAACCGACCGGTCGCTTCGAGCACAATATCGACACCGAGATCCTTCCACGGCAGCTTGCCCGGCTCGCGTTCGGCCAGAATGCGCACCGTGTCACCGTCCACCGTGATGCTATCGGCATCGGACGTCACCTGACCGCCGTACGTGCCATGCACCGAGTCGTATTTAAACAAGTGTGCGAGCGTCTTGGTGTCGGTGAGGTCGTTGATCGCAACAAAGTCGAGATCGGCGACGCCCTGCTGCTTGGCAGCACGAAGCACCTGACGTCCGATGCGGCCGAAGCCGTTAATGCCGACGCGAATGGCCATGGAGTTCAATCCGGATCCGAAACGTGGGACGACCGGTCACCCGAATCGGGCGCTCGGCCGAATGTGAGATAGCTGAGAATGCGGGCCCCGCCGGCTGACAGCGCCGCTGCGGCTGCGTTGAGCGTGGCCGCGGTCGTGATCACGTCATCGACAAGCACGAGATGGGCGCCCCGCAACCGGACGTCGGCACCACGAACGGTGCCAAACGCACCTGAAACGTTGCTTGCGCGCTCCGAGGGTGTCAACCGCGTTTGCGTTTCCGTCTCGCGCCGACGCTGCAAGACATCCTCCCAGAGAGGGATGCCCCAGCGCTGTGCTACGGCGTGCGCGAGCAGCAAACTCTGGTTGAATCCCCGCTCGCGCAGGCGCGCGGCGCCAAGCGGAATGGGAATCAGTGCGACGCGCTCGGATTCCACGTCGGGCGGGAAGCTGAGGCGCGCCATGCGGGCGCCCATGCCGTCGGCGACAGCGGTCCAGCCGCTGTACTTGAGAGCATGCACCACCGCACTGCCGGTGCCGACGTCAAGTCGAGCGGCTGAGCGAACGGATCGAACGGTAGCCGGGAGTTTGAGGCACCATCGGCAGTCGGCGAAGCCGTCGCGCTGCGCTGACTCGTGATCGGCGAGTCGAACGCCCGGCAGCGGCTGCCGCGGATGACCGCAGCGGCCACAGGAGGGCTCGGGAAAGCGCTCAAGGCGACTCCAGCAGGTGCCGCACACGACGCCGATTGTGGAAGCGGAGAGCATTTCATGGCAGACGGCGCAAGCGCGTGGGAGCAGCAGGTCGGCGAGACCACGCGCGAGTGTACGCCAGGCACGAGGGCGCGCGGTCCGGGCGTTTGGTGGGTCCGGCGTGCCCGGCAGACCGGACTTCCCGGGATCCGTCACGTGCGCGGGCTCGCACGGCGTGCTTCGAGCACGCGCCACATTGCGTCGCGATCGGGAGGCACGCCGAACCAGCACTCAAATGCGGCGGCCCCCTGCTCCACCAGCATCCGGAGTCCGTCCTCGGCGCGATGTCCGCGCGCGCGACACGCTCTCACCCATGCGGTTTCCCCGCGCTTGTACACCAGGTCGAGCACACAGGCGTGCCGGGCCAATGCATCGGGGGGCGCCGGCATGTCATCGTCACGTAATCCGATGGGCGTGGTATTGATCACGAGATCGGCGTCTTCGACCGCGGTCATCACGTCGCCTGCTACCATGGCGTTCAATCCTAACCGTTGCACGAGCGCGACGGCGCGGGCGGGCGAACGCGCGGCCATGCGCAGGGCGGCATTCGGGAACTGCGCCAGCGCCACCATCACGCTGGCGGCCGATCCACCGGCGCCCAGCAACGCGATGCGCAGCGGTGCGTGTGCCTGGGTGCCTGGAGCGAGCACCGCGTCGATGGCGGCGCGTGCGCCGACGACATCGGTATTGTGTCCCACGAGGGCGCCGGCATCGTCGTGCCAGAACGTGTTCACGGCACCTACCTGCCGCGCGACTGGTGTGAGGCGGGCGCACGCCGCCGCCACCGCTTCCTTGTGTGGACTGGTGACGTTGCCCGCGGCCCGACTGTCCGCGAGTTCACGCAGTGTCTCGCCAAGCGCTTCGGGCGGTGTGTCGCGCGCCATATATCGCACGGCGAGGCCCGCTGCATCGAGCGCCGCCTGCTGAAACACCGGCGACAGCGAATGCGCGACGGGATGCCCCAGCAGGAACAGCTGCGTCGGCGTCACGACCGCGCCGGTGGTTCCTGGCTGGTGATCACGCGATCGAGGACCGCGTGCACAAGCGCGTGCAGTTCGCTGTAGGTGTCGCGGTACACATTGAGATCACCGCCGTACGGATCACTCACCGGGGCATCGTCACGTCCGCCGCTCGCGTACGTGGTGAGCAAGTGCGTGCGCGCGCCGCCACCCAGTTCATCAACGCGCGCCACATGCGCGGGACCCATCGTGAGAATGAGGTCGGATGCGCTCACGATTTCCGTCGTCAACAGACGCGCGCGATGCTCGGACAGGTCGACACCGTGCTCCATCGCCACGAGCAGCGAGCCATCGGACGCCGGAGAATCGTCCCACGCGCTGATGCCGGCGCTGCCGACCGTGATCTCCACGATACCGCGTTCGGCGATCGCATGCCGCGCGATGGCCTCGGCGAGCGGGCTGCGACAGGTGTTTCCGGTGCAGACGAACAGGAGATGCATGGGCCGCTCTGGGAAAACGTCAGATGTTGCCGACGAGGTCGGGCACGCAGTCGCGCAGTTCATTCGCGGAATAGACCCCCGGGCGAATAATGCGCGGTCGGCGACCGGTACAGTCTACCACCGTGGACGGCGGCGATTCGGGAATCCGTCCGCCGTCGAGCACCATAAGCAATCCGCGATGAATCACCTCCGGCCACTGGTCGACAATCTCTGTCGGAGAGAGCGCCGGTGGCACGCCCGGTCGATTGGCACTGGTCGAGGTAATGGGCTCACCGTAGGCGCGCAGCAACGTCTGCAGCCCTTCGTGCGGCGTCCAGCGTACCGCGACGCCACCTTCCGGGCCGCGCAATCGTGCGGGCACACGGTGGTCGCCGCCTGGGAGTACGAGCGTGAGTGGGCCCGGCCAGAAGCGTGCGGCCAGTCGCGCCGCATGCGGCGTCAGCACAAGACCGAGTCGCTCGATCATTTCACTGCCGGCAATGAGCAGCAAGAACGGCTTCGACGGAGGTCGCTGCTTCATCTGCACCAGCGCTTCGACCGATTCGTGATCGACCGCGGTGCCAAACCCGTAGACGGTTTCGGTGGGATACGCGAGCACGCGCCGCTCACCGAGATGCGCGACGATATCGCGAATCGCGCCCTGGATTTCGGCCGGAGACCAGAATGGCACTGTGAGTGCACCGTGGCGCATGTGATCGTGCCTAGTCCACGAGCAGGCTGAGGGCTTCGGCGCGCGCAAAATCCGCTTCTTCCGTGATCTTGAGAGCACGCTCCGAACCTTGCACCACGACAACGGTTGCACCGATGCGTTCGCACAAGCCGGCATCGTCTGTTGCGCCGACACGTTCCGAACGCGCGGCCATGTGCGCGCGTTCGAGCATCTCTCGCGGAAACGCCTGCGGTGTTTGTGCGCGCCACAACTGTTCGCGGCTGACGGTCTCCACGATGCGTCCCTGTTCGTCCACGCGCTTGAGCGTGTCGACTACCGGCAGCGCGGCCACGGCGCCAACGCCGGTGCGCGCGGTGCTGATGACGCGCTCAATCGTTTCGTCGGTGACGAGCGGCCGCGCAGCGTCGTGCACCACGACCACGCGCACCTGTTCGGGCATGTCTTCGAGCCCGTTGTACACGGATTCATGCCGTTCGCGCCCGCCGACGGAGACGAGCAGTCGATCGACATCACACTGAAAGAGCCACGGTGGAGGATCGGCGGCGTAGGCCTTGGGCAGCACGACCACCACCGTCGCGACATCCGGTCGGGCCATGAACGCCTGCACGCTGTGCAGGAGCGCGGGGCGTCCCACGACCCACCGGAACTGCTTGAGTTCTTCGCCACCGACGCGCGATCCGGAGCCGCCCGCCACAATCACGACGCCGACGTCACGCGAGGCGTCGTCGACGGGCATCGGCTCACCGTCGCCACGCGAGATAATCGCGGGCGGCGGAATGATGCGCCGTGGTGGCGTGGGCGGTGGCACGCTTTTCGGTTGCTCACCCATCATTGTCGAATCCTTCGTGCTCGCTACTTCGTGATCGTGAGCCCGCTGCGGCCGCACTGCGGGATGCGCTGGCCTTTCGCGAACGCGGACCAATCGTTTGCATGAGTACGTCGGCCAGGGTGCGCACGCCGTGCACCGTCATGCCGGCCGGCACTTTGCGCGGCACTGCTCGATCAGACAGATATGCATCGGTCATGCCGAGCTTCGTGGCTTCGGCCAGACGTCGCTCGACCTGTGTGACCGCGCGCACTTCCCCGCCAAGTCCAAGCTCGCCGAGAAAGACCGCATGCGCTGGCAGCGGCCGATCCGTCACACTGCTCGCAATCGCCACCGCAATGGCCAGATCAACCGCGGGTTCCTGCACACGCATCCCGCCGACAATGTTGCAGAACACATCAAGATCGGCGCACGAAAACCCGCCGCGTTTGTCGAGCACGGCGAGCAGCAACGCCAGTCGGCGACCATCGATGCCGTTGGCCACCCGCTGCGGCGTGCCAAAGCCGGCGCGCGCGGCCAGCGCCTGGACTTCCACCAGCACGGGTCGCGTGCCCTCCATGAGCGCACACACGGCGCTGCCGCTGGACACCTCGTGACGATCGCCGAGAAACAGCGCCGACGGGTTGGACACGGGCATGAGACCGGTTGGCGCCATGCGAAACACCCCGATCTCGTCGACACTCCCAAACCGATTCTTGGTGGCGCGCAGAATGCGATGATCGAGCGAACCTTCGCCCTCGAAATAGAGCACCGTATCCACAATGTGTTCGAGCGTTTTGGGACCGGCGATGCCACCACCCTTCGTCACGTGACCGATGACGAACACCGTCACGCCGCGCTCCTTGGCAAATCGCATGAGGCGCGCGGCACATTCCCGCACCTGCCCCACATTGCCCGGCGCGCCTTCGAGTGCGTCGGTGTGCACGGTTTGAATCGAGTCAATCACCAACACCGCGAGCGGACGCGCATCGCCGGGGTCCGGCTCACTCGCGGTGGCCAGAATCGTTTCCAGCAACGTCTCGGTGACGAGCGAAACGCCGCCGGCCTGCTCGCCCAATCGCTCGGCGCGCAACTTCACCTGCAGCGGCGACTCTTCGCCCGACACGTACAACGTGCGCTGACCGGCCGCTTCGAGCCGCGCCGCGACCTGCAGCAGCAGCGTGCTCTTGCCGATGCCGGGTTCACCACCCACCAGCACCATGGCCCCCGGTACAATGCCACCGCCGAGCACAAAGTCGAACTCGGCGAGACCGGTGCGCCACCGCATGGCTTCACTGCCGGTCACGGCCTCGAGTCTCACCGCCTTCGCCGAGCTGCGCGTTAGCGACAACTCGCGTGCTCGGCGACCGCTCGGCGCCTGCGCAACGGGCTCTTCGGTGAGCGTATTCCACGCACCGCATGCGTCGCAGCGGCCGGCCCATCTCGGATGGTCGGCTCCGCACTCGGTGCATCGGTACACAGATTTGGTTCGCGCCATCATCGCCGCCGATCAGTACGGCGGTTCATCGCCGCTCGTGACGAGTCGTGGGCCGCCGCCGTACACCTTGGGCGGGCCGCCCGGATCCTGCCGTTTCGTAAAGTTGTCGAAGCGCGTGTACTGCTTGTGGAAGTACAACTGCACGCTGCCGGTCGGACCGTTGCGCTGTTTTCCGATGATGATCTCCGCCCTGCCCTCGAGTCCGGGGTCTTTGAGGCGACCGGTTTCGTCACGTTCGGCGTACACTTCCTGCCGGAAAATGAACATGATGACATCGGCGTCCTGCTCGATCGCGCCTGATTCTCGCAGGTCGGAAAGCAGCGGCCGGCCTTTGTCGTCACCCGTACGCTGTTCAGGCGCACGCGAAAGCTGTGAAAGCGCAATAACGGGCACGCCCAACTCTTTCGCGAGCGCTTTGAGCCCGCGCGAGATCTGCGACACTTCCTGCTGGCGGTTTTCGGAACCGGCCGGACCGGACATAAGCTGCAAGTAGTCAACGATGATGAGGTCGAGGTTGCTCTCCGCCTTGAGTCGTCGCGCCTTCGAGCGCATCTCCAGCATACCCAGGCCGGGCGTGTCGTCGATGAAAATCGGGGCGTGACTCAGGATGCCCGTGGCCTGCGCCAGACGCGGCATGGCCTCGTCGAGCGCGCGCCCACCTCTGCGAAGTGCCTGCGCATCGATGAGCGCTTCGCTGGCGAGCAGTCGCTGCACCAGAGACTCTTTACTCATTTCAAGCGAAAAGAACGCAACCGATTTCTTGCTGGTGATAGCAGCGTGTTGCGCGATGTTGAGCACGAAGGCTGTTTTGCCCATGGACGGTCGCGCGGCCACGATCACCAGATCAGCCGGCTGGAAGCCGGACAACATGTGGTCGAGTTCCGTAAAGCCCGACGGCACGCCCGTGACCGCGCTCTCGCGCTGCGCGAGCAGCTCGAGCTTTTCCATGGCCGGCCACAACAGCTCCTTCAAGCGGGAGAAGCCAGCCTTGTCCCGCGTTTGACCCAGCGCAAAAATTCGCTGCTCGGCCATGTCGAGCAGATCGTGAGCCGGTTGACGGCCTTCAAACGCCTCCTGCACGATCTCGGTGCTCGTTTCGATGAGCCGCCGCATCGTGGCCTTCTCGCGCACGATGCGAGCGTGAAACTCCACGTTCGCCACCGTCGGCACCGCATCAACCAGGAACGACAGATACTCGCGTCCACCGCTCTGCTCGAGTTCGCCCTTGCGCTCGAGTTCGTTGGCCAGCGTGAGCGTGTCGACCACTTCACCCCGCTCCGTGAGCGTCATGGCCGCACGAAATACGCGTCGATGTCCTTCGCGATAGAACATCGAATCGTCCACGTGTTCGGCGGCGCGCATCACGGCGTCGGAATCGAGCAACATGGCGCCGAGGACGGCGCGCTCCGCGTCTTCAGACCAGGGCGGGCGACGATCCTTGTACGGATCTCGGGTGAGCGCGGCCGGCGCGCCTGCGGGAACGGGGAGCGACGTCATGACGGATTGGCCGCGCGAGACGCGTCATGAATGCGGCGGGCGAGTTGCACGTCCTGCCACGTGGGGCGTTTCCAGGCCTCGTTACGAAGCAGTGCAGCGGGATGATACGTGACAATCAAGGGGACGCCGTGATAGCGATGAATCTGTCCGCGCAGCGTGCCGAGTGGTTGCGTGGTGTTCAACAATGTTTGTGCAGCGAAGGTCCCGAGCGCAAGAATCACGCGCGGACGGACGAGTGCCAACTGCTGTTCAAGAAACGGGCGACACGCCTGCACTTCGGCCGGCAGCGGATTGCGGTTGGCCGGCGGACGGTGCTTGAGCACGTTGCAGATGAAGACGTCTTCGCGCGTCAGGTCAATCGCGCCGAGAATCCTGGTGAGGAGCTCGCCGGCGGGTCCAACAAACGGTCGCCCCGATTCGTCTTCGTTCTGTCCCGGCGCTTCACCCACGCACACGAAGTGTGCATGCGGATCGCCTTCGCCCGGCACGTGTTTGATGGCCGAGAGATGCAGCGCGCACGCCGTGCAGTGCGCGATGGACTCGGCGATTTCACCGAGACTTGCGGGCACGCCGGGCGAGCCGGCTTCAACGCGCACGCGTTCATGACCAACGTTCAGGCCGAACGGAATCTCAAGTGCGGTGAGCCACGATGGTATGGGGACTTCGCGTGTCGCGAGTTCGCCGTGGGCAGCGGACGGAGTCGCGGCCTCGCTTGCCGGCGTGGCATCAACAGCGGAGGCGCCGATGGCGGGCGGCGCGGGCTCGCTCACGCGTTTGGGTGGCGACGCGCTGTCGGCTCCGGACGCCCGCAGAGCTGCCCGCCAGTCTTTCGAGGCGGGCGCGTTGGGATCGAAGCGTGATTGCGGCTGGGGCGGTGCTTCGGCAACCGGCGGCGGCGCCGGTACGTCCGACGCACCGCCCGGTGTCGCGCGCGGCGGGGCCGTTGCCGGCACGTTCAGCGGCGCGACCTCCGTACGCGGTCCCGCTTCCGTACGCGGTCCCGCTTCGGCACGCGGTGCCGGCGGCGTTTTTCGCGCGCGCTCTTTGCCCTCTCGCGCCCCGAGCAATGCAAGCACGTCGGCGACCGGAAGTTTGTCGAGTACGAGATCGTACTCCCCGAGTTCGCGGCGCTGCTCGAGATACAATCGCAGCCGCTCTTTAGCGTCCACGCAGCCGCGCCTCCGTCCGGTCCAGAATTACTTCCGCGACATCGCGCTTGGGCAGCAGCGATAGGGGCTCGATGCGGCCTTCGCGATCGATGAGCGTGACACGATTGGTGGTCGTGGCAAAGCCTGCGCCCGGCTCCGTGGCGTCGTTGACGACGACAAAATCGAGCCCCTTCTCGTGCAGCTTGCGTGTGCCCTCGGCCACCGCGTTACCCGTCTCCAGCGCAAAGCCGACAATGATCGAGCCCGGTCGCCGCACGTCACGTGTGGAGAGCAGAATGTCGTCCGTCGACGCGAGCGTCAGTGTATCCGGACGTTCACGCTTTTTCAGTTTGCGATCGGCGGGATGATCAACGGTGAAGTCAGCGGGCGCGGCGGCCATGATCAGCACATCGGCATCGGGCAGCGCCGCTCGCACGGCGGCGCCCATTTCGACGGTGGTCTCCACCGGAATCACACGCACGCCCACCGGCAGCGGGACCTCGAGTGGACCGGCGATGAGCGTAACATGCGCACCCCGTCGCCACGCGGCCGCCGCGAGCTCCACGCCCATGCGTCCCGATGAACGGTTTGACAAGAACCGTACCGGGTCGACAGGCTCACGCGTCGGTCCGGCCGTGACGACGACGTGCTGATCGCGCAGCGGAGAACGCTCGCGCATGCCAAGCACGCGTCCGAGATGCGTCAACAATGTTTCCGGCTCGGGCATACGACCGGGGCCGCTGCCTTCACCGAAAGCCAGCGCGCCGGTGTCGGGATCGATGATGTGATAACCCAGAGCACGCGCGGCCGAGACGTTGTGCGTCACCGCGGGATGCGACCACATGCGATCATTCATCGCCGGCGCGAGCAGCACCGGTGCCGTGGTGGCGAGCAAGCACGCGCTCAGCAAGTCGTCCGCATGACCATGCACCGCACGCGCGAGAAAGTCGGCCGTCGCCGGCGCCACGATGATCGCGTCGGCCGCGCGCGCAAGTTTGATGTGGTCGAGGGCGTGTCCCGGCTCAATCAGCGCGGTGTGCACCGGGCGACCGGTGAGCGCTTCAAACGTGATCGCGCCAATGAACTCACTCGCCGAGCGGGTGAGAATCACGTCGACCTCGGCGCCGGCTTGCGTCAGCAATCGTGCCAGCCACGCCGACTTGTACGACGCGATGCCGCCGGTGACACCGAGAAGAATGCGTTGCTGATCGAAGGGGCGCACGATGGACCGGGCAGGACGGGGCGGAAGGACAGCGCGCCGCGCACCGGCGAATGAGCCGAGGCGCGGCGCGATGCACGAACGGGCGCGCGAATCAGCCGCCCGGGCGCTTCCTCGGCATCACGCGGTAGTCGATGGTGCCATCGGCCAGCTCTTCGAGCGCGCGCGTGGTCAGCTTCTTTTCTTTCGACGTGCGCTCACGCGGAAACTCGTTGAGCACGCGGGCAAACTTGGCCGCGATCAGCACACTGAGGTACTTGTTCGCTGCGTTCCGGGACACTTCATCCGGTGTAAAGACCTGCATGGCTAGTCGCCTCGTTGAATTCCGGTGATTTCCTGCTCGAGCTGCGCGATGAGCGCACCAACCTGTTCTTCAAGCGTGTGCACGCGGTCGTGCCGAACGCCTTCTGCATCGATGATGGACCCGACCCGCTCGATCGCCTGCTCCAGGTCGTCGTTCACCACTACGTAATGATACCGCGCGACGTCGCCGATTTCCGAACGCGCATTGCGCAGGCGGACCAACAACTTATCCCGATCCTCACTTCCGCGCCCGTTCAGGCGGCGAAGCAACACTTCTCCCGACGGCGGCAGGATAAACACCAGCACCGTATCCGGAAATGCCTCCGCAAACTGCCGAGCGCCCTGCACGTCGATGTCCATGAGACAGTGCCGGCCCGAGGCCAGCACTCGCTCTACTTCGCGGCGCAGCGTGCCATAGTGGTTGCCATGCACCTCGGCCCACTCGGCAAATGCACCGGCGTCTCGTTCGGCCAAAAACTGTTCGGTGGTCAGGAAATGGTAGTCCCGACCATCGAGCTCGCCCGGCCGCTGTTGCCGCGTGGTACACGATACAGAATAACCCAGATCGCCTCGCCGCTCCAGCAGCTTACGTGCGATCGTGGTCTTGCCGGCGCCCGAGGGGGCGGACAAAATGACCGGAAAGGGTTTCATTCGAGGTTCTCGACCTGTTCTCGGAGGCGTTCCAGCTCCTCCTTGATCCCGATCACGTCCTGCACGATCGCGGCGTCGGCGGCCTTACTGCCGGTAGTGTTGGCTTCGCGCAGGAGCTCCTGAAGCAAGAAGCCGAGCCGCTTACCCACCGGCTCGCCACCGGGAGAGCCGAGCGTTTCGCGGAACGCCGTGATATGACTCTGAAAACGATCAAGCTCCTCGGAGACGTCAAGACGGTCAGCCAGAATCGCGACTTCCTGCGCGAGGCGCGGTTCGTCGACGCCCACACCTTCCGCAAGTTCGCGCACGGACGCACGCAGTCGATCTCGTTGCGCGAGCAACCGCTCCGGCGCCCGCGCGGCGATGCGGGCCACGGCCTCGGCCACAGCGGCGAGTCGCGCCATCAGCACCTCGGCCAGACGGCGTCCTTCGTCCGTGCGCGCGGCGTCGAGCTGCGCCAGCGCCGAGTCGACCACGGCGACGAGTTCGGCCGACGTTCCCGTGACCTCTTCGTCGCGCGCGGACGAGATCACGTCGGGCATGCGCAGCACCGCAGCCAGATCGACAGGACCGTCGAGCTGATGTCGTTCGCGCAGTCGTCGCAACTCGGTCACCACTTCGGCAAACCGCGCCTCGTCGATCCCGGCCGTGTTCGATTCGGCACGTTCAAAGCGCGCCGACAAGGTGACATGTCCGCGGGCGACGCGCACGCGCAATGCCTCGCGAACCTCGGCCTCCCATCGACCGAACGCGGATGGCAGCTTGATGCTCGGCGAGAAGAAACGATGGTTGACCGTGCGCACCTCCACGAGCACGCGCACGTTGCCCACCGGACCTTGTGCCTGACCGAATCCGGTCATGCTGCGCACGCTCATTCGCTACCTCGTGATCGGTGAATACTCATGCGTCAGTTGAACCACTCCCAGCGCACACCATAAATCTGGAATGGTGGAGGCATGGGCACGCCGGGCACCTGGGAGTAGGCCGTGCCGTAGATGTTGCGGAACTGGTAGAACAGGGTCGCGCGCAGGATGCGGATTTCGAGCATCGCGATCCCGAGATTGTACGGCGCCGTCTGCCGAAACGCGTTCACGGTGCCCTGCAGGTCTGGATCGAGAAACGCGACGCCGCTGCGATATTCATGGATGAGCCGCGCGTTGATACCGAAGTGACCCTTCGGGAACCGATTGCGCCACTCGCTCTGCAGAATGAATGACGCGCGTACCTGTGTTTGCGGCCTGTATTCGCGGCCTCCGTTCCACCGGATGCCATGGAGTTGGAGTCGAACATCCTTGTACAGTGGCGTTTCAATCGCGAAAGTGAGACCGCTGCCCGAGAAGCTGGGCAGCGACGGCGTTTGGGACGTGTCATACGGCGTGAGCAGGCGAGGAATGACCAGTCCGCGCGAGCCCGGGTCAAACGCCTGACGAATGAATCCCGCGCTGACGGCACCGCGACCGCGACGCAGTGCGCCCTCGAGGCGGGATGTCTGTTCGCCGATTCGGCCGGTGGTATCGTCGGGCGCGAGCGCGGAATGCGCGAGCGACACGGCGAACCATGGGCGCAGATTCAAGCGTATGTTGGCGTCGAAGCGACTGCTCGAATCCAGCGCGAGTCGCTCGCCGTACAGCGATCCGGCGAGCCATCCACGATCGGTGCTGACGCGAAAGCCCGGTGCCACCTCCGCGAGCGGATTGTCATCGAGACACCGGACGAGCTGGGTTGGGAACGGATTGAACGGTCGAGGCGACGAACACTCCGGCGGCAAGTCGATGGAGCGAGTACGCGAGCGCCAACGCGTAAAGGCCTCAACGCGTGTTCGCTCCCAGCCATAGCCCACATTCAGCACCGTCTGGTTCACCGACACCGTTGAATCCGGTATCGCGACCTCCGGTTCCGCCTCCCCACCGATGTCTCGCTCGGCCTCCGGCACTCTGGGACCGGCGCGCAGCGTGCCCAGCAGGGCCTGGGCCGACCAGCCGCGTATCGGTGATCCGTAGCCCACGCGCAGATATCCGTCGCGCCGCGATCCGTCGTACTGCGGGATCGCGTACGACAGGGATTCTGCAGCGGTGATGTCGCGAGTGCGACTGGTGGTCGCGATGTACCCGTCCACACTCAGCGCCCCACGCGCCCAGCCGAGTCGCGCGGTAATCTGGCGCGTGTCACCGTCACCCGTTTCGCCGCGCACGCCGCCGAAGCCCACGTTGCCGCGCTGCCGTGCGGTCTCACCCTGCTGCATGGTGAGTTGGAAGAGCGCGCCATTCATGAAGCGTCGGCCGAACAAGCCGCGGAAACCGTTGGTGTTGAGATCGCCCGTGAACACGTCGGTGCGTGTGTACGGCGTCACGCTGGTCACCGTCCACGTTCGCAACCAGACGCGGACTTCGCCGGCACTTCGCTCCACGACGACCTCATCGAGCGACGCGAGCGAGATTTCCACCAGGTCGAGCACGCTGTTGTTGCGCGGATCCGGCGAGTCGAGCTCAATGCCGTCCATGAATACGCGCAATCGTCTGAAGTCGCCCTGAAATGCGGCCGCGTTCACACCGGGAAACCACGACGTACGGAACGACGTGATACCTGGGACATCGTCGAGCAGGTCGGCGAGATTCATGGCACCCGTGGCCATCATCTCGTCGCGTGTCCAACGCCGTTCACGCAGCACTTCCGTCTTGGGCGCGGTGGGATACGAGACCAACGCCGTCTTGATCGTGTCGGCGAGCCGCGCCGCGCGGCGACGAATCGCTTCGGAGCGCAGCGAATCGGCCCGCAGCGAATCCCGCAGCATGGAATCCATCACGGGCGGCGTGTCCACGACGGTCGTCGGCACCGCACGCGCGGTGTCACGCTGCAGCGTGTCGATCTGCGCCGAGAGACCGCGCGGCATCACCAACGCCACGATGAACCACGCCAGACCGAGCGCGATGCGGCAGAACCCGGACCGCGTCACGCGGACCGCGTCATGCGTCAGGGTGCGCGCCCGCGCACGAACTCGACAAATGTGCCCACCGGTGTGCCGGTTGGACCCTTGGGCAGCCACCCGAGATCGGTCTGCGAATAGGCGGTGCCGGCGACGTCGAGATGTACCCACGGATATCCATCCACGAACTCCTGCAGGAAGAGCGCCGCGGTAATTGACCCCGCGGGACGTCCCCCGGTGTTGCGCAGGTCGGCGACATCCGACTTGATCTGCTCGCGGTACTCGTCCCATACCGGCAAAGGCCAGCCGGGTTCCCCGGCGCGTTCTCCGGCGAGGCGTACTTCTTCCACGACGGCGGCATCGGGTCCGAAGAGGCCGACCGCATTGTGACCGAGCGCAAAGACGATGGCGCCGGTGAGTGTCGCCGCGTCGAGCACGACGGCTGGGTTGAATCGTTTGACGAACACGAGCAGATCGGCCAGCACCATGCGGCCTTCGGCGTCGGTGTTGATGACCTCGATGGTTTTGCCGTTGGAGGCGCGTACCACATCGCCGGGCTTGACGGCCGTGCCGGAGGGCATGTTGGTGGTGCTGCCGATCACACCGACCACATTCACCGCGGGCTTGAGTCGGGCGATGGTTTCCATGGCGCCCATCACACCGCCTGCCCCGCACATGTCGTACTTCATCCACTCCATCTCGGGCGCGGGCTTGATGGAAATGCCACCCGTGTCAAAACAGATTCCCTTGCCCACAAGGACGATGGGCGGCGCGTCGGCCGCACCGCCGCGGTACTCCATGGCAACCAGTCGCGGCTCCTGCGGCGTGCCCTGCGCGATGCACAGGAACGCGCCCATCCCTTCCTTCTCCATCTCCGCGCGACCAAGCACCGTCACCTGAATATTTCCGTGCCGCGCGGCGATGCCCTGCGCGGTCTCCACGAACGTGTCGGGGGTACAGACGTTGCCGGGCATCATGCCGAGGCGGCGAGCAATCGCCTGCCCCGCGGCCAGTGCGTCGCCGAGTGCGAAGGCGGCTCGGCTCTCGTCGTTATCGGGCGTGATGATGGTGGCGTGATCGAGCGACGCCCGACGTTCCGCGTCAGGCGCGGGGGTGCGCAGATCAGGATAGCTCCACGCCCCGAGCGCCACCCCGGCGATCAATCCTTCCAGCTGCTCTGGCGACGCATCGGCACCGAAGGCGTGCATGGCGCCCGTGCCGAGCTTGACCGCAGCTCTCGCCGCGACCGCTCCGGCGCGCCGCCACATGGTGCGCGAGGCTGCACTCTTGCCGAGTCCCACGAGGAGCACGCGCTCAACGCCGCGCTCCGGACCCACGAGGATGAACGTCTCATCCCGTCCACCGCGGAAATCGCGTCGGGCCAGCGTGCGTGAGAGACTACCCTGCATGGCCGCGTCGAGCGGTTGCAACGACGCGGGCATGACCACAGCGCCGGCGTCGGCGACCGGGAGAAAAACAGCGAGCAGCGGCGAATCGACCGCGGTCACGGCGGCGTGGCTGACGTGCAGCGAGAGCATCGTGGTCAGGGCAGAAGAATCGGGCAAAACAACGCGGGCCGGAGGCGGGGAATCCGCACACCGACCCGGGTGTAGCCTTGAAAGCTAGGAGCCCCTCAGAGAGTGGGCAAGCACAGATCCGCGACCGGAAACGGCCCGAAGCGCGCAACGCACGATCCGGGCACACTGGGGCGGTAGGAGTCGAACCTACAACCACTCGATTAACAGTCGAGCGCTCTGCCATTGAGCTACACCCCATCGCGCCGCAGACGCCTCGTCGCGCGTCCGGGTCACGGTGCGCCGATAGCCGCGCACACGCCGCGAGAGACGCAACATAGTGTGCTCCCAGCGTCGGACCAAGTGGCGAGGCGCGTCTGAACTGGCTGAACGGCGGACAGTGCGGTAGCCTTGAATGATTGAATCTTTGTCACCTCTCGCTGCCGCCGCCCAATGGACGCTGTTACCAAGCACGAATGGGAGACTACGCCGCTCGAAGCGCTGTCTCCACTCATCTCACGCCGGCTGATCACCACCGAACGACAGATGATGGCGCAGGTGCTGCTCAAGAAGGGCGCCATCGTGCCGGCGCACGATCATCACAATGAGCAGTTCACGTACATCCTCTCCGGGTGCCTGCGTTTCTGGATCGGCGCGCACGCGGACGCCCCGGCCAACGAGTTCGTGGACGTGTGTGCTGGTCAGGTGCTCGTGATTCCCGGTGGCGTGCGTCACCGCGCCGAAGCACTCGAAGACACGCTGGACCTCGACGTGTTCAATCCGCCGCGCGCCGACTGGCTCGATGGCAGTGATGCGTATCTTCGCGAGACCCGATAGTCATGGATTTCGGGCTGCGTGAACGAGTCGCGCTGGTGTGCGGGGCCAGCCGCGGCATCGCGTATGCCGCCGCCGATCTGCTGGCCCAGGAAGGCGCGTCGCTGGTAATAGTGTCGCGCAGTGCGGGCGCGGTTGAGAGCGCGGCTGAGCGGCTGCGTTCGCGCGGCGTGTCGGTGCTGCCGTTGACCGCCGATCTGGCGACGAGCGAAGGCACGGCGCACGTTCGCGATGCCGTCATGACCGCGCACGGGCGCGTCGATGTGCTCATCTCGAACACAGGCGGCCCGCCGACGGGCAGCGCACTGGGCCACTCCTGGGACGCGTGGGAGCGTGCCGCTCATCTGCTGCTGCGCAGTGCGGTGGAGCTGACCCAGGCCTTCGTACCGGGAATGCAGGAACGCCAGTGGGGACGCGTGGTGGGGATCACGTCGTTCGCGGTGAAACAGCCGGTGCCATCGCTCGTGTTATCCAACAGTCTTCGAGCGGCGGTCACCGGATTCTATCGCACGCTCGCCGAGGAGGTGGCGCCCGACGGGGTCACCGTGAATACCGTGTTGCCGGGCTACACGGCCACTGAACGGCTCGACGAACTGGCCACGGCCACGATGCAGCGCACGGGCAGCACGCGCGAAGCGGTCTTCGATCGGTGGCGTGCGGAGACGCCGGCACGTCGGCTGGGCGCGCCGGAGGAGGTCGCGTCGATGATCGCGTTCCTGGCCTCCTCACACGCGGGATTTGTAACGGGACAGGCAATCTGTGTAGATGGCGGAGCGGCGCGGTCGTTGCTCTGATCTCTTTATTCTTTTTTCGAGACTGACATGAGTCGATTGACGGAGACGCAGTGGATCTGGCGCGATGGCGAGTTCATTCCGTGGGCCGATGCGACGCTGCATGTGCTGAGCCATTCGATGCAGTTCGGGTCTGCCGCGTTCGAAGGCATTCGGTGTTACGCCACGCCGGACGGTCCGGCGGTCTTTCGCTTGCGCGAACATCTGCAGCGCCTCGTCACCTCGGTGCGCATTTATCGCATCGAACTCGACTACAACATCGATCAGTTGATCGATGCGACACGCGAACTCGTGCAGCGCAACGGTCTCGACGCGTGTTACATCCGCCCGATGGTGGTGCGCGGATTCGGCGCGGCGGGCATGGTGCCCCATGAGAGTCCGGTGCATGTGTACCTGCCCTGTTGGCCCTGGGGCACATATCTCGGTGAGGAAGCGCTCAGCAAAGGCGTGACCGCATGTATTTCGAGTTGGAGCCGCGTCGCGCCGAATACGATCCCCGCGATGGCCAAGGTCGCCGGCAACTACCTGAGTGGTCAACTGATCAAGATGGAAGCGCTGGCCAACGGTTTTGAAGAAGGCATCGCACTCAGCCCCAATGGCACGGTGAGCGAGGGCTCAGGACAGAACGTGTTCCTCGTGCTGGACGGCGTGCTGTACACCACGCCGCTCGACGGCACGATTCTCGGCGGTATCACGCGGGCGAGCATTCAGCGCATTGCCACGGACGCCGGCTACACGGTGCGCGAACAACCCATCGCGCGCGAGATGCTGTATGGCGCCGACGAAGTGTTTCTCACCGGCACGGCGTCCGAAGTCACGCCGGTTCGCAGTCTCGATCACATTCGCATCGGCAACGGCACACGCGGTCCCATCACCACCGATCTGCAGACGCGGTTTCTCGACATCGTGCACGGCCGTGTGCCCGACGAGTACGGCTGGCTCACGCGCGTGCCGCGGGCGTGAACGGCGCCGCGGCTCGTCATTTGCGACGGCGTGCGTCAGAGCTCCTGCGTTTCGTCGCACCGGGCCTTCACGCACTACGCATGGCCAATGTTCGAACGTCGACCGGGCACGCTTTCAACGCCGTGCCCAGCTCCTCGTCATCGGCATACGACAGTTGATTCACCGTGCGATACTCGAGGGAGAGCTCGACGATCTCGTCGACGAATGGCCAGGGGGCCACCCGAATGCAGTCGGTGTCGTCCTGCCAGATTTCGAATCGCGTCCCTCCGTGATCGGTCATGATCTCCAGGCGACGGTGCATCGCCGGCACATCGTTGCCGCACAGGATGAGCGATAATCGATCGCAAAAGTGCATCCAATCGTAGGTCGCTTGCACCAGTGTC
>JBBRFQ010000036.1:0-24501 GCA_038224035.1 Gemmatimonadales bacterium | reverse complement strand
GGGTCTTCCATCATGTGCGTGAGCAGAATGCGGAAGTTGTTGGCGTGCAATTCGTCCACCCGGTCGTCGCGCTTGATCACGGTGCGGGCCATGACGGCGTCGCCCCGAATGTACGAGTCGAGGGCCACCGACAGCATGTTCGTAGAGATCCGGGCCATTTCTTCGATCTCCGGCAGCACCGGGAAGTGCGCGCCCTGCACCATATAGATCACGGTCTCGGCGATATTCACCGCGTGATCTCCGACGCGCTCGAGATCGTTAGAGATTTTCATCGCAATGGTAATCAGTCGCAGATCGCGGGCCATTGGCTGTTGCAGGGCCAGCAGGTTCACGGTGAGATCGTCGATCTCCATCTCGGCGGCGTCGATCCCGCCGTCCTGATCGATGACTTCGTAGGCGATATCGCGACTGCGTGTCGTCAGCGCTTCCACCGCCGTCCTCACGGCCGTTTCGGCGAGTCCGGCCATCCGGATGAGGCAGCTGTTCAGCTTGTCGAGATCAGCCTGAAAATGGCGGTGACTCACCCGAATCTCCCCGTGATGTAGGCCTCAGTGCGCTCTTCACGCGGGTTGGTGAAGAGCTCATTCGTGGGACCATACTCAATCACTTCGCCCATGTACAGGAAGGCCGTATGGTCGGACACACGCGCTGCCTGTTGCATGCTATGCGTGACGATGACCACGGTGTAGTCCTGCTTGAGTTCGTAGATCAGATCTTCAATCTTCTGCGTCGCGATCGGGTCGAGGGCCGACGCGGGTTCGTCCATCAGGAGAACTTCGGGTTCCACCGCCAGCGCACGCGCGATGCACAGGCGCTGCTGCTGGCCTCCCGAGAGCGCGAGTGCGTTGGAGTCGAGTCGATCCTTGACTTCGTCCCACAGCGCCGCCTGTCGCAACGAGCGCTCCACAAGCTCCCGGAAGTCGCCCTTGTAACCATTGATCCTGGGTCCGAAGACTACGTTGTCGTAGATCGACTTGGGGAACGGATTCGGCTTCTGAAAGACCATGCCAATGCGGCGTCGCACGTCGACCGCGTCAACGCCAACGCCGTACAGGTTGCGCCCCTGAAACAGTGCCTCGCCTTCGATCTTCACGCCCGGAATGAGATCGTTCATCCGGTTGAAACAGCGCAGCAGAGTGCTTTTGCCGCAGCCGGAGGGTCCGATGAACGCCACCACCTTGCGATCGGGAATGCTCAGGGAGACGTATTTCAACGCGCGCGTTTCGCCGTAGAGGACTGACAGATCGCGCGCTTCCAATTCGATAGGCCCGGCAGGGTTCCGAATCGCTTCACTCATGCAATCAACTCCGCCGCGTGTACTTGTTACGCAGCCAGATGGCGACCGCGCTCATGCTCAGCAGTAGCACGAGCAGCACAATGCTGGCCGCGGCTGCGACTTCGTGGAAGGCCGTCTGCGGCCTAGACACCCAGTTAAAAATCTGAAACGGCAAGACTGTGTACTGATCCGACGGATTCGTGGGAATGAAGGCGACGAATCCAAGCGCACCCACCAGAATCACCGGCGCCGCTTCTCCGATCGCGCGCGAGAGCGCGAGAATGGTGCCCGTCATGATGCCGGGCAGCGCCATTGGGAGAATCTGGTGCTTGATCGTTTCCCATCGGGTGGCGCCGAGCGCGTAGGCACCGAGCCGGATGGTGCGGGGCACGGCCTTGATGGCTTCCTGTGACGCGATGATGATGACCGGCAGAATGAGCAGCGCCAGCGTCAGCGCGGCGGCCATCAGGCTGCGTCCGAGCGACATCACCCGCACGAACAGCGCGAGCCCAAGGATGCCGTACACGATGGACGGGACGCCGGCGAGATTCGCGATGTTCATCTCGATCAGCCGACGCCACCGATTGTTGGGCGCGTATTCTTCAAGCCAGATGGCCGTGCCCACACCGAGCGGGAAGGCCAGCATGGCGGTGAGAAAGAGCACCCAGGCCGAACCGGCCAGCGCCGGTCCGATGCCGGCGCGATCGGCGAAGCGCGACGGGAATCCCGTGAGCATGGACCAGCTGAGTCGGCCGGCACCGTCGCGGAAAATGTCAATCAGCAGCGCCGCCAGCACGACGACGCCGATCAGCGTGGCAAAGAGGCAGAGCGCGGCGAAGGCGCTCGCGATGAGGCGCCGCTGTGCAATACGCGGGGCGAAGCGCGACGGGTCGCGTTGCGCCGCCGGATGGGGGGGCGTTGCCCGTGCGGACGAGGCCGCGGCATCCGCCGGCGTGGCGCGCAGGCCGGCGAATGTGGGCCGCACGTGCACAGCGGCCGCGCGTCCGGGATTCAGCGTCGACGGGCCGCTGGTGGTGGTCACGCCATCGTTGACGGGCTCGGTCATTCGTACACCTCCCGGTAGCGCCGCAGCACGACACCGCTGACGATATTCACCAGCAAGGTGACGAAGAAGAGCGTGAGTCCCACCGCGAAAATCGTGCGGTACTCCACGGTACCATGCGGCAACTCACCCATGCTGGTCTGCGCGATGTACGCGGTCATCGTCTGCACGCTGCGCAACGGATTCAGCGTCATCTGCGGCGTTGCGCCGGCGGCAATCGTGACGATCATGGTTTCACCGATCGCGCGCGAAATCGCCAGCAGAAACGACGCGATGATGCCCGAGAGTGCGGCCGGCACCACGGTACGCGTGGCGACCTCGAAACGCGTGGCCCCCAGCGCGTACGCGCCCTCGCGCAGCGTACGCGGGACGGCACTCATCGCGTCCTCGGACAGCGACGACACCAGCGGCACAATCATGATGCCCATCACGATGCACGCACTGGCCGCATTGAAGATGTCGGCGTCGGGCCACACTACCCGAAGCAGCGGGGTGACGTACAAGAGGGCGAAGTAGCCGTACACGACGGTGGGGATGCCGGCCAGTACTTCGAGCACCGGCTTTAGCACGCGCCGCACGCCATCGCGCGCGTACTCGCTGAGATAGATGGCGCTGGCCAAACCGATCGGCAGCGCCACCAGCGCGGCGCCTCCGGCGACAAGCAGTGAACCCATGAGCAGCGGCAACACACCAAAACTTTTGCTCTCAAACAGCGGTGTCCACCGTGTGCCCGTAAGAAACTCCCACACGGACACTTCCGCGAAGAAGCCGATCGACTCGAACACGAGCACGGCCACGATGCCGATCGTGGTCAGGATAGACACGGCACTGGCACCCACGAGCAGATACCCAATGCGACGTTCGTTGGCATGACGACGTTCGAGTCCGATCTCTCCCCAACTGCGCAGGTCGTGCGTGGGTGTCGGCAAGGGAGCACGTGGCGCCGTCATGGAGCCGCCGGCGATGCCGCGACGGCCAACTCGAACTGCGCCAACGTTTCGAGGTGCTTCGTGTACACCGCGGCGGGCAACGAGATATATCCCGTCTCCGGCACGTATTCGAGCGAGTGCTCGAGATAAAAGCGCACAAAATCCCGCACGACCGATCGCTCCATCGATTTGCGACTCACGTAAATGAGCAGCGGACGCGCGAGCGGCGCATACGTCCCCGACTGAATCGACTCGGGCGTCGGCTGGACGCAGCCGGTGCCCGGATCCACGGCCACACTCTTCAGTCGCGTCGTGTTCTCGGCGTAGTACGCGTAGCCAAAAAATCCGAGCGCGTTCCGATCACCTTCCACGCCCTGTACGAGCACGTTGTCATCCTCACTCGCCGAGAAGTCGTCGCGAATCGCGCCGACCCGGCCCATGATCGCTTCCGTGAAATAGTCAAACGTTCCGGAGTTCGTGCCGGCGCCGTACAGCTTGATCGGCTCGTTCGGCCACTCGGGCCGCACCTCAGACCAATTGCTCACCGTGCTCCCCGGACGCCAGATCTGCTCGAGTTCGCCGACGGTCAGGCACTCCACAAACGCGTTCGACGGATTCACGGCCACGGTCAGCCCGTCGATCGCAATGTTGAACTCCACGAACTCAACGCCGTTCTTTTCGCACAGCGCCTGCTCGCTTTCTTTGATCGGGCGCGAGGCGTTGCTGATGTCGCGTTCACCGGCGCAGAAGGCCTTGAATCCGCCGCCGGTGCCGGACGTCGCGATCGTGACGTTCACCTTCTCCGTGCTCGCGATACCGAACTCCTCAGCCATCGCTTCGGTGATCGGATAGACGGTGCTCGATCCATCCACGGAGACCGTGTAGCTGGCCGATCCGGAGCCACATGCGGCGAGGCTCGAGGCACAAAGCGCGATCATGAGCACACGCCACCCCGCAAAACGCGAGCCGTCGCCTGACGGCACCGAAGTGCGTTGCACGCAGATTGCGCTGATGGATTGTCGAGCGGTGCGGACGTTCATGAGAAATCGAAAGAAACCCGTCGAGCACGCCAAAGCCGCGCTCGCGCAACCACACGAAGTAACCCTGCAATATCGCTGGCCTACGCCGAGCTGGCCGAACCCGTGTGTAACGAACGGGTAATCTCTCCCGGGACGGTGTCATCCCACCAGCCTGCAACGCTGCATTCGCATCAAGTTTGCTTCGGAGACGACCGCACGTCCGTTTGCCGGCGAACGATAGTTGCGGCGCGACAGTACGTTCGGTCAACATCTCGTATTTCGGACTCCCGACCAGCCGCGCTATATCTACAGCTGGCGGCATACACGCACGCCGGGCGAAACGCCGGAGAGGACCCAAGTGGAGAGCACGAAGTGGAATGCAAACGGATCGCGGACACCGGCACGACCCGGCCAGGTCATGGGCGCACGGGAGCATTCCGTGGCTGACGCCGCCGCAACGCCCTATCTCAATCGCGAGCTGAGCTGGCTGGACTTCAACCGACGCGTGCTGGCGGAAGCGATGGATCCGCGCGTTCCGTTGCTCGAGCGGCTGAAGTTTCTGTCGATCTTCAGTACGAATCTCGACGAGTTCTACATGGTGCGCGTGGCCGGACTGCGCCGCCGCGTGGCGGCCGGCGCGCCGGCGGAGTTACCGGATCCGATGCCGCCGGCCGAGCAACTGATCGCCATCGGCTCCCGTGTCGCGGAACTGCTGGAGATGCGCCGGACGCTGTTGCGAGACGAATTGTTGCCAGCGCTGGCGACGCACGGCGTGCGCCTCGTCGGCATGAACGACCTGACCGCGCCAGAATGGTCGGCCGTGGATCGCTATTTCGAATCGCAGGTGTTTCCGGTGCTCACTCCGCTCGCGGTGGATCCGGGCCATCCGTTTCCCTACATTTCCAATCTCTCACTCTCACTGGCGGTGGAAGTCCGTGATCCGGTCACGGGCGCCGAGCACTTCGCGCGCGTGAAAGTGCCGCGTTCGCTCCCCCGTTGGGTGCCCGTGGGGCGCGCACATCATTTTGTACCGCTCGAGGAAGTGATCGGCGCCAATCTTTCGGCGCTCTTCCCTGGCATGGAGGTGCTGCGATGGTTCACCTTTCGCATCACGCGGTATTCTGATCTTGATCTGGGTCAGATGGAGCAGCCGGAAGACTTGCTGGCGAGCATCGAGCAGCAAGTGTTTCAGCGCCGCTTCGGAGAAGTCGTGCGGCTGGAAGTCCAGCGTGGCATGCCCGATGGCATTCGGTCGCTATTGCTGGAGGAGCTCGGCGGCGCGGAACAACAGGAGATCGCACCGCTGACCGAGAATGACGTCGACATGACCGACGAACTGCTCGAACTCGGCGATTTCATGATGTTCGCCGGCCTCGACATTCCGGAGTTGCGCGACACGCCGTTCACGCCTCGTGTTCCGGCACGGCTTCGAGACGGTCGGTCCATCTTTGACGTGATTCGTGACCGTGATCTGCTCGTGCATCATCCCTACGAATCATTCGGTGCCACCGTCGAACAGTTTCTCGAAGCGGCGGCGACCGATCCGCAGGTGCTGGCGATCAAGTTGACGCTTTATCGCACGAGCGGTGACACGGCGATCGTCCGCGCGCTGACGGAAGCGGCGCAGCTCGGCAAGCAGGTCGCGGTTTTGATCGAGTTGCAGGCGCGTTTCGATGAGCAGAACAATATTGCGTGGGCGCGGACGCTGGAGAGTTACGGTATTCACGTGGCGTACGGCCTGCCCGGGCTCAAGACGCATGCGAAAACGGTGCTCGTAGTGCGACGTGATACCGACGGCATCCGTCGCTACGTGCACATCGGCACCGGCAACTACAACTCGAAGACGGCTCGACTGTACACCGACATGGGCTTGTTCACCTGCAATCCGTCCATCGGTGCCGATTTGAGCGATCTGTTCAACTCGCTGACCGGTGTCTCGCGTCAGAAGTTCTATCGCAAACTGCTCGTAGCCCCCGCGAACCTGCGCGAGCGTGTGCTCGAGCTGATCGCACGCGAGGCCGAGCACGCCAGAGCCGGTCGTGGTGGGCGGCTTGTTGCGAAGATGAACGCCCTGGTCGACGCGGAGATTATCGCCGCACTGTATGCTGCTTCGCAGGCGGGCGTTGAGATCGATCTGATTCTGCGCGGGATCTGCTGCCTGCAGCCGGGCCTGCCCGGGATCAGCGAGAACATTCGCGTGCGCTCGATCATCGGTCGGTTTCTCGAGCATTCGCGCGTCCTGTATTTCGAGAATGCGGGTCAGCCCGAGTATTACATTGGCTCGGCCGACTGGATGCCGCGCAATCTTGACCGTCGCGTTGAGGTGATGGTGCCGATCGAAGACAGCACGTTGCATCGACAGATTCGCGGTGTCATTGACACGTGCCTGCGCGACAATCGACAATCGTGGATCCTGCAGCCCAATGGCCAGTACGAGCGGCAGATGCCGGGGGATGAACCGGAACGTGCAACACAGATCAAGCTGATGCGTGATCCGTGGGGGATGGACGGCGATGGGGGCGGATCGGCTGGTACGCCGTTTCCGGCCAGCGAGCCGTCGAGCGATGTGCCCGACGGTGGCGGCGGCGCGCGCAAAAAGAGCGGCAAGGCACGCGCTGGTCGTCTCAAGGGCGCGTGAATGTGGCTCCTACTCGCCTTCGTCCTCTGACGTGACCATGACGGTGCCATCCGGTGCAATCACCTCCACCGGATGGCGGGCAATGGTTTCCAGCAGTCCGCGCTTTCGGCTGGCGCCCCACAGTTCGAGGCGTACCGACATCGCGCCTTCCGCCGGGATTGCGCGCACCTCAATGGCCTGGTCCGTCCAACGTACGTCGAGCTTTCCGACCGCTCCGACGTGACCCCGGTCGAAGCCATCCGCGAAGCGAAGCAGCGCGGACAGCTTCACGATTCGGGTACGCAGCACACGATCCAGCTGCGCAAAACTTCGATGTTTGCGCTTGGGTACCGCGCCACGGTGATATCGCGCGACGTGCGCAATCGCCATCTGTTCGGCCGGTGTCATACCGAGCAGTTCCGCATGCGAAATCAGATGGTATGAGTGCTTGTGGTGATTTTCGTAGTTGATGTGATAGCCCACATCGTGTAGCAACGCGGCGTCGGCGAGAATCTGCCGATCAACTGCGGTGAGGCGCAGCCGTGGCGCCAGCGCGTCAAACAGCTGCATCGCGAGTGTGCGTACCTGCTGAGCATGCGGCACCTCATGGTGGCACCGTTCCGCAAACTCCCGCACGGAGCGCTCACGCGCGTCACCCGGATCGGCGATCACGGGCATCACGCGCGCCGACTCGAGCAGCAGCCCCTCACGGATGCCATAACCGGAGACCAGCAGGTCTCGCGGATCGAATCGGGCGAGTACCTCGGCCGCTACCGCGAGTCCGGCCACAATGATCTCGGAACGTGCCGGGTTCAAGCCGGGCACGGCAGTACGTTCCTCGGGAGAAAGGCGCTGCAACCAGTCGAGCACATGCTCCAGCTCCACGCGCGTGATGCGCGTTCCGTGTGTGGAGCGCGAGGTCACGCCGGCGCGGTTGAGCACGATGCCGGCGAGATTCGTGAAGGTTCCGCCCGAGCCAATGACCTGCGCGCCGCGCCAGTCCTTTACCGGCATCGCGCGGCGCAGGCCCTCCTTGACGAACTCGCGCAACTCGCGAACCGCGCGCGGACGAATCGCCGGATGCAGGAAACGTTCAGTCATGCGCACCGCGCCATAGGGCAGCGAGGCCACACGCTCAATCAGCCCGTCCTTCGCGAGCACCAGCTCGAGGGAACCGCCGCCGATGTCCATGACGAGTGAGCGGCCGGAGCCGAGTTCGAAATGCGCCAGCGCGCTGCGAAAGCAGAGCAGGGCTTCTTCTTCCCCGCTCAGCACGCGTACAGCGATGCCCGTTTCTTCGAAAATCGCGCCCGTGAAATCGGCGGCGTTCGAGGCATCGCGTACCGCGCTCGTGGCCACGATCTCAATGCGCTCGGCGCCGAGCTTCCTGGCCAGCGTGACCATACGCTGCACCGACGCCACGCCGGTATCGATGGCGGTGCGTCCAAGTTCGCCGCTGGACTCAAGGCCTTCGCCGAGCCGCGGCATGGCTTTCATTTCGTCGACGGCCCGGATCTGTCCGGAGGCCGAGACATCGGCCACGATCTGCCGGATCGAGTTCGACCCGATGTCGATGGCAGCAATACGCTGCGCCGGAACGGGAAGGTCGCTCATGACACGCGTGCTGTCGATCGGAGAAGCATCATGAGAGCATGATGCGACACTCGGTCGGTCCGCGCCAGTGTCTCGGTTCTGCAGCGGCCATTGGCATCGTGTGGAAATCGGGCGCCTCGCGACCTAACTTCCGCACATGATCTCGATTGCGCTGCTCTCGGACGTCCACGGCAACCTTGAGGCACTCGACGCCGTGCTCGCCCATCTGCAAATCACGGCTCCCCACGCAGCGCGCTATCATCTCGGGGATCTGGTGGGGTATTCGGCGAACCCCAATGAGGTGGTGTCCCGACTTGATGCCGAGGCGATTCCCGGTGTGGCCGGCAACTACGACAGCACCGTCGCGCAGGGATACAGGCATTGCGGCTGTCGCGCCGACACCGCTCGGCAGGAGGAGCTGGCGCATGAGAGTTTTGCGTGGACGCTGGCGAATACCACCGAAGGTACGAAGCGCCGGCTCGCCGCGCTGCCTTTTCGTCTCGACATTCGCCCGCTGGGTGGGCATGTCGCCGGACCACGCGTTGTACTCTTGCACGCGCACACCAGCAACAATCTGGTGTACGTGACCGGGGATCGGCCTGATGATTTTCTGCGCAAGATGGGTGCCGCAGTTGACGCGGAAGCCGGTGATGTGATCGCGTTCGGACATACGCACAAGCCGTGGCACCGCGTGGTGGATGGCGTGCACTATGTGAATACAGGAAGCGTTGGTCGACCCAAAGACGGTGATCCGCGCTCTGGCTACGCGATGCTGCACGTGAGTCCCGACGGCGTCATCCGCCTCGAGCACCTGCGCGTGCCGTACGACGTGGAATCGACGGCAGCGAAGGTGCTGGCCGCCGGACTGCCTGTGGACTTTGCTGATTTCCTGCGGACTGGTGGGCGGAGCTGAGCCGTCGGTGAGGCAGCCTGGATCTCGAAGACGTTCACTCCGCTGCAATCTGCCGATGTCTCGGAGGAATGCCTTCCACAAGAAACACGGCATTTTCACCGATATTCGTCGCCAGATCGGCCACGCGTTCGAGATTCCGCGACACGAGCAACAGCTCGAGTGATGCATCGACGGCTCGCGCGTCCTGCATCATGTGTGTCCGCATACCGCGAAAAATCACGTCATGAAAGGCATCAACGGCTGAATCGGCAACGCCGACTGATCGACCGAGTTCGCTGTCGTTGCGAATGAACGCATCCAGCGCATCACTGAGCATGCGACGCGTGTGGCGCGCCATGTCCACCAGTGCAGGGGACGGAGGCACGACCACGCCCCTGGACACCACGCGAACCGTGCACTGCGCAATGTTGACCGCGTGATCGCCGATGCGCTCCACGTCGTTGGCCACACGCAGCGCCCCGATGACCAGACGCAAGTCACGGGCGACTGGATGTTGCAGCGCCAGCAGCGAGATCGCCAACTGTTCAACATCGGTCTCGAGGCGATCGATCTCTTCATCTGCCGCGATCACGGATTCCGCCTTGTCGCGGTCGCGCTCGAACAGGGAGGCGACCGCTGACTCCACGAGCGATTCGGCGCGCTCGGACATTTCAAGCAACCGACTCTTCAGCTGTGCCAGGTCCACATTGAAGTGGCGTCCGGAGCTCTCGCTATGGAGAATCATGCACACCATGCGACAGCGTACACTGATCCCGCCATTGGTTCAACACGGCGGCGGCGAGAGACGGTGAGCACCATCCGGAATACTACACCGCACGATGCCATCGACTGCGGCTGTGCGGTAACGGCTAGGTCACGCGCTGTCTGCGAGGCATCGGATCCGGCGCGCAACCGACGTTGCGACAACCGCGCCTCAATCGCGGGCGCGACTGGGCGCGGCGTGTTCGGGCAGCGAGCGCAGTACGTTCTCGGCGAGGGTGGCCGGAATCGGCTCATAGCCAAGCTCACGCGCCAACTGATCGCCATCGCTGAGTGCCCACTTCACAAAGCGAAGCAGCTGCTCGTACTTCTTCGGACCGGCGGCGTCAGGCGCGATGAGCAGCCACGAGAAGGACGCGATCGGATACGCTTGTCCACCCGGTGCGTTGACGATGGAAACGCGCAGATCTGCTGGCCCGCGCACCGTGTCAAGGACGCTCACGGCGGCCGCGGCCACCTCGAACGCAGCCGGGGCAATGAATCGGCCCGCCGCGTTGCGCACGCGCGCCGTAGGCAGTCGGTTGAAGCGCGCGTACGAGGATTCCACGAATCCGATGGCACCAATGGTCTGCTTCACCTGCGCCGCCACGCCCTCATTCCCGCGCGCGCTCGTCCCAACCGGCCAGGCAATGTTTCTGCCGCGACCCGGTCCCGCTGACCAGGCAACGCTCACCGTGGTGAGGTAGTCGGAGAAAATAAACGAGGTGCCACTTTCGTCACGACGATGCACGACCAGCAGCGGCTCGTCCGGAAGGGAGGCACCCGTGTTGATGGCCTGCAGCCGGAGATCATTCCACTGAGTGATTTCGCCGAGAAATATCGACGCAATCACGTCCGGGGTGAGGCGTAACGGACCATCGAGCGATGGCAGATTGAACGTCAGGGCCACGGAGCCGAGCACCATGGGAATGTGCAACACGCCCGCCCCGCGCACGCGCGCCACTTCAGCGTTTGACATCGGGACGTCGGTCGCGGCAAAATCCACCGTGCCCTCGATGAGCCGATCGATACCGCCGCCGGAACCAATCGACTCGTAGTTGATGCGAACACTGCTGTCGGTGGCGTATTGATTGAACCAGCGCGCGTACAGCGGATACGGGAAAGTGGCGCCGGCGCCAAGTAGATCGATCGAAGTATCTGTCGAGGCGCCGCCGTCGCGATTGTCACACGCGGCGAGTGCACCAAAGGTGATCAGGGCAAGCGTCGCGAACGCACGCGCGCGAGCAGTCCTCATAGCTCGTTGGCGAAGCTCATCAGTTTGAACACTCCGCCGCGTTCGATGACATGATTTGTGATCCAGAGCGTGTCGCGTTTCGACGCGCCGCGTCGCACGATGCCGCACGGGCCATGGATTGTGTTGCGCCCGGCAACAATCTGCTGCACAGTGCACGCGGTGCCGACGATTGCAGAGTCCGATTCGGCCGCGAGCGCGAGAGCGCGGGCGAGGCCCCGTCCACTGTTGTTCGAGAGCAGCAGCCACGAGACGTGCGGTTGCATGCCAGTGGCCGGTTCCGCACTCTCGGGGAAGTAGAGATAGGCGAACTCCGGCTTTGACACGACCAGCGGTTGCAGTGCCATCGAGTCGCCGCGCACGAGCGTGGCCCAATAGCGGCGCAGCAGCGCGTCGATTGACGCGGCCCCAGCAGACAGCGCGTTCGGCGCAACTCCGCCTGCCTCGGCTTGAAAGCGACGCAGCGCTTCCTCCGGCGGAAACACGCTGTCGATGACGTATCCGGGGGTCTTCAGCAGCGAGTCGCGCGACGCAATCAACGCGCCGTCAGATCGCCATTCAACCATGGCTGGATCAACACCAATTGGAATCGGCTGACGCACGGCGCCGGAATCGAGGGTCGTTGTGTCCGTGGCGAGTGCAGTCGCGCGTCGCGCCGCTTCAGGGTCGCCCGCACACGCCACCGCCATGAAGGCGCAACTGCACGCCGCGGCGGCCAGAAGATTACGCTTGCCTGCACGCGCAGCGAGCCGAACGATCTTGGGCATGATGTTTGGAAGTCATGGAATAGACACGGGGGCCGGACCCGCGCTGTGCGAGTCCGGCCCCCGATCAAGATAAGCGGACTCAGTTACGGTAGTACGTGGTCCAGCCTGCGGTCCACGGCGTCGCTGCCGCGGGATCCACCGCTCCAACATACGTGGTGCCGGCCATCGTGCCGCCGAAGTAGTTCGTCACGCGCGTCGGGATGCGACCCGGCAACGTCGTACCCGTCCCGCCGGTCGCAAGAATGGAGCCGGCCGCAGGACGCCAATCGAAGGCGAACCCGTTGGCGATGGTCGTTGCAGCGGCGGGCACGTTGGTGAACAGCGTGTGCGCGGCGGCGGTCGAGGAGCGCATCGCGTTGTTCGTGAACTTGTCTGACGTGCCAAAGCGATTGGTCGCACCCGGTGCGTCGTAGTCACGCGCGTTGTCGGCGAGCACGAGGTTTCGGATATTCAGCGAGTCTTCGGTGATGCGGGTATTCGTCTCCGGATCAAAGATCGAGAACGCCGCTTCCGGCCAACGCGCCAGCACGCCGTTCATCCAGACACCACCCGTGCCACGACGCATGTTGGCGCCGAGGCCACCGTCGCCGTTCGGACGCACGGGCAACACACCGGCTCCGGGGCCCATGATCGTGAAGTTCGCGAAAACGGGCATGTTGTACGGCGTCGAGTTGAAGCCCTGCGCACAGCTGCCCGACGTCGCGCCACAACCGTCCACCTCGAAGCCGCTCTGCTCGGAGGAGAGTGCACCCGGGTTGCCCGGACGCGGCGAGACGCGCGGACCCGTCTGCAACGCGATCAGGAACTGGTGACGGCCGCGATGTCCTTCGGCGGCGTCGAAATGATCGTCGCCCGACTCGTAGGACACGAGATTGCGGCTGTCCACCGTACCACCAAACCACTCGAACATGTCATCAAGACCGCGAATGGCCTGCAGGAACTCCATGCGTGTGCCACGACCCACCGCGTACATCGAGAACGAGTTGAGCTCGACGTTCAGGATGGCGGCGGCACCGGCAAACTCCACACGTACGTAGCGATAATCACCGGAGTTGTCAGCGTCGTTCGTACCACCGTTCCAGCCGATCGTATCGGCGGGCGCGGGGCCTTCCACCACCGTGCGACCCGTCCGGTTCGACGAGGCGTTACCCACGATGATCACGCCGCCCCAGTCACCCGGGAAGCGCTGACCCTCGGCGGCGGCCGACGTCATCACGATCGGATTGGCAGCCGTGCCAACCGCGTTGATGCGCGCGCCACGCAGGACAATCAAGGCCGTCACTGTCGGGGCCTGTCCCGCAGTGATCGGCGCGCCGATGATGCGCGTGCCTGGCTGAATGGTGAGTGTTGCGCCGTTGGCAACCGAGACGATGCGCGTGAGCTGATAGATATTGTCCGAAGTCCACGTGGTGGCTGCGGTGACGTCGGCTGTTACCTGAACCGTGGCGCGGTTAGACGTGCGAACCGTCGCTTCGGTGGAAAACGGGCTTTGCTCGGTCGTGCGCAGCGCGCGCACGCGGAAGCGATAATCGGTTTCCGCTGACAATCCGGTCACCACAAGTTCCGGCGTCGTCGCGGTGCCGGCGGGAGCGAAGGTACCGGTGCCCAGCGCGCGCTCAACCTCGTACGAAGTCGCGCCGGTGACCGCAGACCACGTGACACGAATGCTCGTGGGAGACGGCGAGGTGCCCGCGACGCCGGTCGGAGCGGTCAGTGCAGGCGGCGGAGCGATAATGTCGTCATCGTCATCACTGCACGCAGCGACCGCGAAGAGACCAGCAAGGGCGCCCAACTGCAGCAGCCGACGAGTCAGTGGGAATGTCATGGTCATCCTGTGTCGTGGGAAATAAAAAGGGGGTGAGGGGAACACCCCCCACCCCCGCAGATTATCGTCACATTGTCATGCTCCGGCGACGGGCATGTCACGAACAGGTCACCGACGCCACTGCACCCCGGCGGCGAGGTTGCGTCCGAGACGATAGGATTCGCGCGTGACCGGACCCTGCGTGAGCTTGAATGGCGAGTCGAGCAGGTTGCGGGCATCGAGACGCCACGTCCACCGATCACCGATTGGCATGCGCAGCGACAGATCCACCAGGTGGCGCGGCTGCTCGTAGACGTCGGGGAAGGGAATCGTGCCGGCGCTGTAGATGCGCTCGCCAACCGCCGAATACAGCAGCGTTGCAGACATGCCGTTCGAGTTGCCGGTGTACGTCGCGCCGGCATTGACCACCCACGGCGCCTGTCCCATCATCGGGCGATTGGCGTTCGTGTTGGACGACGCATCACCGCCCACTTCGATGTCGCTTCGCATCAACGTCACGTTGGAGAACACGGCAAGTGGCTCAAGCGCCGGTGCGATGCCGCCCAATCCCTTTCGAGCCTCGAGTTCGACGCCGATGTTGTTGGCCGCGGCCGCGTTGAAGAACGACACAAACGGCTGACCGCCCGTGGACAAGTCGATGCGTTCAATCGGCTTGTCGAAACGCTTGTAAAACGCGCCAATGCTGAGCACTTCGCCCGAGTTCGGGAACAGCTCATACTTCAGGTCGAAGCTCTGGATGAGCGTGCGCACCAGATCCGCGTTGCCCCGGGTGATCTGCCCACCCACAACTTCCAGATACTGCACGGGCGACAGCTCGCGGTACTCCGGACGCGCCAGTGTCTGCGAGACCGACGCGCGCAGCTGGCCGATATCACTCGTCTTGACGTTGAGCACGATCGCCGGCAGGATGTCGGTATTGTCGAGACCGGAGTTGAAGAAGTTACCGTTCGACAGCGACGTGTTCACGTCGATGACCGCATTTTCGATGCGTGCACCACCGATCAGCTTGAAGCGGGCGCCGAGCGGCACTTCCGCCATCAGATAGCCGGCCGCGACCTGCTCCGTGGCGTTGTAGACGCCGTCTTCCGCCACGTTGATGATGTTGAACACTGCATCCTGGCCGCTGGTGAACCGACCGTCAAATAATTCTTCAGCCGGCCGCGAGCGATCGGCGGTGGGTACGAACGTGGAAACAATGCTGAACTGACGGTTCGTGGCGTCACGCGCCGTGCTGCGGTACACGCCGCCCAGTTTGAGTGTCGGCGCGTCGACGCCGTCGCGCAGCGTGAGCTTGTAGTTGCTGCCGAAGCTCCAATTGTCTTCGGCGAGATCGCCGAAGGTGCGACGTGCCACATCGGGATTGCCATCGCTCCACGAGAACGGCTGGCCGGTGCCAAACTGGGCGTACACAAGGTCGGACCGATCCGGTTCCTTGCGCACAACGCCGGCCGTCGATGCCGTCCAGTCGAGCTGTTGACGCGAGCTCAACGTGTGTTCACCCTTGAGCTGCGAGCTGCGAATCGCGCGTTCCACGTAGCGCAGCGTTTGGCGTTCGATGGTTGCGAGCGAGAACGCAAACGACTCGCCGGACGTGCGACGTGCTTCACTGTCGGCGCTGCGAGTGTACGTGTTGTTGAGCGAGATGCGAGTGTTCTGTGACACGAGACTGCTCAAATTAAACATCCCACCCCACGCGACACCTCGGCTGCTGCCCTGGCCGGACCATGATTCGAGCACCTGTACCGCGCCATCACGCTGGATCGGATTGGCCTGGTAGTCGTCCTGACGAATGTCCTGCGTCGCGGAGTACGTCAGCGACGCGAGATACCCGATGCGCAAGCCGAGCATCGGATCCTGTCCGCCAACCGACACACCAAACGAACCGTTCGGCAGGCCCGTCTGCTTGAGCGGAGACCACGTGTTGCGCAGCGAGTTGATCGCACCGTTGACCTCGGGACGCGTTTGCAACTGACCAACCGACGACGCTGACGCCAGCTCATTCGGTAGCGGACGCGAACCCGCGCCAAAACCGAACCATTCGCTGCCCGTGCTCGGTGCGGCCTCAATCAATCGACCTGTGGCGAGTTCATTCCCGCCGAGTGACGCGGAAAATGTCACGGCGCGGCGCGCCGGAAAATCTCGTGTCTGAATGTCCACTGACGCACCGGAAAAATCGCCGGACAGATCCGGAGTAAACGTCTTGCTCACGTTGATCGCCTGCAGCAAGTTCGACGGGAACATGTCGAGCGGCACAAAGCGCTTCTCCGGTTCCGGGCTGGGCAGGCGCGTGCCATTGAGGTTTGTCACCGTATAGCGCTCGCCCAGGCCGCGCACAAACACGCTGCGTCCGTCCTGCACCGTCACGCCGCTCACGCGCTGAATCGCCTTCGCGGCGTCGCCGTCCGGACTCTTGCTGATCTGCTCGGCGGTCACGGCGTTCACGATGCCGGTGGCGGTACGCTGGGCGTCGAGCGCCGCGTTGACCGTACCGCGTTCGGCGGCTGCGGACACCGTGATCGCGGCGAGTTCCATGTTGGCCTCGGCCAGCGTCACGTTCTGTTCAATCGCACCACCGGCTGGCACAATGATGCCGGTAAGGGTTTTCGGACCGTAGCCGATTCGGCGAAGCTGCAGCGTAATAGTGCCGGCGGGTACGCGGGCGATCGTGTAGCTGCCGTCAACACCGCTCATTGCACCAATTGGCGTGCCCACAACCTGTACGCCAACGCCGGCCACGCCCTGTCCGGATTCGGCGTCAATCACACGGCCGGCAATGCGACCGAACGCTGCTGCCTCTTGTGACGTAGCTACAGCAGGAACCAGCGCGCCGACCAGAACGGCCGACGAAAACAAAACTGTCACCTGCGCGCAGCCCATACTGGCGCGTCGCAGGTTGGAGAACAACAGAGTACGATGCATCGACATACGGCAATCCCGGATGAGTGGGCCAGACCTTGCCAATGGTACTCTCGGCAAGCTTCGAGAAAGCTTCGTGACGCAGGTTTCGGACAGCTCACGGAATGGCAACGATTGTGTCACGGAATCACCGCGTGGTCATCGTGGCTTCGGTCTGTATTCGGATCTCTGCTGGCAATTGTTCGTTCACCCGTTGCCAGTCGGCGCCGTGTGTTGCACCTTCGCCATCCATGACCAAACCGCCAACGCACTCCCGGGCGCCGCACGCCGATCCGAGTCGCGCTCGTCTGGTGTCGCTCAGCACCTCGCCGGTGCCGAACAGCGAGCTTTCCCCGGATCTCGACGCGGCGCTGTCCTCCGCAGCGGCCATGCTGCGCGCGTCCGAAGTGGTCACCGTGCTCACGGGCGCGGGGGTCTCGGCGGAGAGCGGCATCCCAACCTTTCGCGACGCGCTCTCAGGATGGTGGTCGCGCTTCCGGCCAGAGGAACTGGCGACGCCAGAGGCGTTCACCGAGGCTCCGGCGCGGGTCTGGGGATGGTATGCACTTCGTCGCGCTCATGTGCGCTCGGCCATGCCCAATCCGGCGCATGATGCGCTGGCCTACCTCGCGCGCCGGCTGCCCAGGTGCACGCTGCTGACGCAGAATGTGGATGGTCTGCACGAGTCGGCCGGGCATCGGGACGTGGTATCGCTGCACGGCAGTTTGCTGCGCGTGCGCTGCAGCGCGGGGTGCTCGCCGGCGTTTGAGGCTCCGCCCACCATGGATGCTGCTCCCGCGCAGGCCGGGCCCGTCGAGCCGCCGCCATGCGTGCACTGTGGGGCGCCGTTACGACCCGATGTCGTCTGGTTCGGCGAATCGCTCCCCGAGGGGGCGCTGGTACGAGCCCGAGCGGCGACGTTCGCCTGCGACGTCTTTCTGTCCGTCGGTACGAGCAATATCGTAGAGCCGGCGGCGTCGTTACCATGGCTCGCCGCGTCGCATGGCGCGACAGTGATGGTGATCAACCCGACGATGCAGGGACAGCGATCGGGGCCGTCCATTGTTCCACTCATGGGGAGTGCCGCGTCGCTGCTGCCGCGACTGATCGCGAGGGCTTGGCCGGCGAAACGCTGAGGGTCGGGCGGCGCCCGCCGTTGTGCATCCGGTGGTGGCTGTGGTCCGGCGTTAGCTCTCGGTGGCCGCTGGGAACAGCGCCGAGATGGTGGTGCCCGAACCCACCGCACTCTCGGCGCGAACCCGGCCGCCGTGCGCCTCTACCAAGTGGCGCACGATGGCCAGTCCGAGTCCAGTTCCACCCGCCTCCCGCGATCGACCGGGATCGGCGCGATAGAACCGCTCGAAAATGCGCGGCAGATGCTCTTCGGGAATGCCGATGCCCGTATCCCGCACACCCAGCCAGATGCCATCGGCATCACGTTCTGCGAACAGCGTCACGCTGCCGCTCACCGTGTGACGAAGTGCGTTCTCGGTCAGGTTGGCCAGAATCTGACGAGCCGCGGTCGGGTCGGCGTAAACCGTACGAATTGCCGCGTCGACCGTTACCTCGAGCGTCACGCCTTTCGCTTTCGCCTGATCGCGCAGCGGTGAGGCGACCTCGGCGGTGAGGGCGCGCACATCGAGTTCGGCCGGATTGGGAAGCCATCCGCCGGATTCAATGCGCGAGAGATCGAGCAGATCATCGACGATGCGTTGCATACGTCGAACGTTCGCTGCGGTCATGCCAAGGAACTGTCGACGCAGGTCAGCCGGCAGTTCGTCGTCGGCCAGCGTTTCCACGAACCCGGAGATCACCGTGAGTGGGGTTCGCAATTCATGCGACACATTCGCCACAAAGTCACGGCGCACCGCCTCGAGCCGTCGGAACGGTGTGAGATCATACAACGCGAGAATCGCTCCGCCATCCGGAAGCGGACGCGCCGTGAGCGAGAGCGTGCGATCATCGACGCGCACTTCCGACGGCAGCGCATCTTCGCCGCGCAGCACCGCCGACAACGCTTCGCGCATCGTACGATCGCGCGGCAGATAGTCGGCGGGGAACGGTACCGGTTCACGCAACCGCAGAATCTGCCGCGCGGTTTGATTGATACGAACCACACGCTGCCTTGCATCCACGGCGATCACGCCTTCATTCAGTGACTCGGTGAGTGCAACAAGCAACGCTTCTTCTGCTCTCAGTGCTTCCAGCCGCCCGGTGGACTGCTCGGTAATCCGGCGCAGCGCATCGGACACATCCGCGACTTCGCCCGGGCTGACGGGCGGCGCCCGCCGCAGTGTGCCACCTTCCGCGAGCGTGCGCGCGTTGTCGCGCAACTCTTCGATGGGTCGCGCCACTGCACGCGCCATCACCGTCGTGGCGACAATCCCGAGCAACAGCACGAGCGCTCCCGCGACCACGATATCCTGCCGGATCTGACGGAGCACGTCGATGGACGCTCCCGCGGGATCCTGTTGCCCTGCGACCTGAAGGCGCTCCGTCACGCGTCGTTCCACGGTCACACTGACCACGAGTACGACTGCACTGGTGATGAGCGCGGTGTAGAGGACGAGTCGGTGGGTCAGCCGCACGCGCGCGGGTTGTGCGAAGCGTTCACGCGCCGCGTGCCTGAGATGACCGCAGTCGGTACCCGAATCCGCGCACCGTTTCGATCAGATCGCCGGCGGCCCCCAGCTTGGAGCGCAGTCGCTGCACGTGCATATCGACCGTGCGAGTCTGAATATCGGGAGCGGCCTCCCAGACCGTTTCCAGCAGATGTCCGCGTCCCTGCACGCGACCGCGCCGTTCAGCCAGTGTCAGCAGGAGCTTGTATTCCGTGGGCGTGAGTTCGATCGTTTGCTCATCCACCTGCACGGTGAGCGCGGCGCGATCAATCTTGAGCGGGCCAACCGCCAGAACATCCGCGCTGGTGTTCTGCGGCTGTGACACCCGGCGGAGAATGGCCGCCACGCGCAGCACCAGTTCCTGCGGCGAGAAGGGTTTGGTGAGATAGTCATCGGCGCCGAGTGACAGGCCACGGATGCGATCAACTTCTTCCCGCCGCGCGGTCAGCATGAGCACGGCGACATCGCGCGTATTGTCATCGGCACGCAGCACTTCGAGCACCTCAAACCCCGACATGCCCGGCAGCATGAGATCGAGCACAATAAGCGCCGGACGTTCACGCCGGGCGATGTCGATCGCATCTTGTCCCGCCGCGGCGGTCGCGACGCGATATCCGGCTTTCGCCAGATGATACGCGACCAGCGCCACGATCTCCGGTTCATCGTCCACCACGAGCACACGATCCGTCACGGCGGGCAGCGGATTCATGCGGGCACTCCCTGACCGCGGTTGCTCAAGCGGCGCTGGATCTTGGCGACCAGCATATCAATGGCAATCGTGTTGCTGCCGCCGCGAGGGACGATGACGTCCGCGTAGCGCTTACTCGGTTCGACGAACTGCAGATGCATCGGCTGGACCGTTGACAGATATTGATCGAGGACCGAGTCCAGCGACCGCCCGCGGGTAGCCATATCACGGCGGATCCGCCGGATGAGGCGGATATCCGGATCGGCATCGACGAACACTTTCACATCGCAAACTGTCCGGAGGCGTTCATCGGCGAGCAGCAGAATGCCATCAATGACAATGACATCCATCGGATTGACCCGCCGCACCTGGACGCTTCGCGAGTGTGTCGCGAACTCGTAGACCGGGGTCTCGATCGATTGGCCGCGAGCCAACGCCTCCAACTGAGAAGCGAACAACTCCACGTCAAACGCGTCGGGATGATCCCAGTTCACGTGATGGTGCAACTCGCGCCGCGCGAGATGCGAGAAGTCCCGGTAGTAGGAATCCATTTCGATGAACGCCACCGAAGCCTCGCCCAGCGCTTCGGCGACCTTGCGTGCCACCGTGGATTTTCCGGATCCCGTTCCGCCGGCGATGCCGATGATGAGCGGTTTCACAGACGACTGTCTCGCTTCGAACACGACACGATGTAAAGGTTGCGGGGAAGCCGTGTCTGACCGGCGACGATTGCGTCACGATTGCGTATTGACGCATGGCCGTCACGACTGGGGCCGCCGGCGAACGACCGACGGGACCTTGAGATAATGAAAGCTCGTGACACAGCCTGAGGCTGGCAACAGGTTGGCGCGCCGGACCGCTCTCCCTGCCATCCTGGCCCGGGACTACCATTATTATATGCGAGCGCTCACCGACCCGTTTCGACGTCGCGCGATCACCGGTTCAGTCCGGTGCGCTGCCTTGCTGACGCTCGCGTGTGTACCGGCGACCATGCCGCCTGCGCCACCGGGGCGTGGAGCGGCGCCCCCCGAAGGTGCGCGCACCGAACTTCTTGTCGCCGCGACCACCGACGTGCACGGGCGACTCCGTGGGTGGGACTACCAAACCGATCGTCCGGATTCGGCGCGTGGGCTCGCCCGCGCGGCCACCGTGGTCGACTCGCTGCGCGCGGCGCATCCCGGTCAGGTGGTGCTGGTGGACGCCGGCGATCTCTTCCAGGGCAATCCGCTTACGTACGTCGCGGCGCGCGTGGAACCGCAGCCCGTGCATCCGGTTATCGCCGCCATGAATGTGCTGCGGTATGACGCCGCCACCATCGGCAATCACGAGTTCAACTACGGCGTTCCGGCCTGGGAGCGCGCGATGGGCCAGGCAAACTTTCCGTTTCTCGCCGGCAATGTGATCGCGCGCGACGGCGCGCAGCGGTATCCGGGAGTTGTGACGATCACGCGCCACGGCCTGCGCGTCGCGATCATTGGCGCGACCACACCCGGGTCGATGGTCTGGGACCGCGCCAATCTGGCGCAGGACGGCATCACGATCCGTGATATCGTGCCCTACGTGCGCGAGGCCGTGGCCCGCGTTCGCGGCACGCACGATCTCGTGGTGGTGGTGTTGCACAGCGGACTTGGCGGGCCTTCGAGCTATGATCAGATCACCAGCGGCGCCGGGCCCGAAAACGTGGCGGGTGTGGTCGCCAGCGATGTGCCGGGCGTCGATCTGGTGGTACTCGGTCATTCGCACCGCGAAGTGGTGGACTCTCTGGTGGGCAGCACGCTTATTGTGCAGCCGCGCCACTGGGCGGGCAGTGTGGCGGTCGCGCGCTTCGGTGTAACGCGCGTGGCCGGACGATGGCGCATCGATACTCGGCGTGGTGAGTCGATCACGCTCAATCGCGTGCGCGAGTCGCCTGCTGTGATTGCGGCCACGCTCGAGGCGCATGAACGCACCGTACGCTGGGTGAGGGCGCCGTTGGGGCGCACCGCCGTCGCGTGGCACTCGGACAGCGCGCGTGTGGCCGACGTGCCGATCATCGACTTCATGCTCGAGGTCATGCGACGCACCGCGGGCGCCGATCTGGCGGCTACCGCGGCGTTTTCCCTCGATGCCGTGTTTGAGCCAGGCCCGATCACGATGGCGCAGCTGGCCCAGTTGTATCCGTACGACAACACATTGCGCGCGATTCGCGTGAGCGGTGCGCAACTGCGCGCCTACCTCGAGCACTCGTCGCGTTACTATCGCACGCTGCAAGCCGACGGGAGCGCGCCCGCCGGTGGCGTCGTCGATACGGACGTGCCGGGCTACAACTTCGATATCGTGTCGGGTGCGGAATACGTGATTGATCTTGCGCGGCCCATCGGGCAGCGCGTGACCACATTGCGGTGGAACGGGCGCGATATCGCAGGCACGGATTCGTTCACGTTGGCGCTCAACAACTATCGCGCCGAAGGTGGTGGTGGCTTCAGCATGTTGTCGGGCGCGCGCACTGTGTACGACGAAGGCCGCGATATTCGCGACCTTCTGGTGGAGGAGATTCGGCGCGTGGGCACGCTCGATCCGCGCGCGTATGCGAAGCAGAACTGGAGGCTGGAGCCCGCTACCGGGGTGTCGCTCGGCCTCGAGGCGGTCACTCGCGCCCGCGGCGCGGAGGGGCGCGGAGCGTCCACCGTGCCTCCCGTTTCCGATGAGCCACGCGGCGCCCGACGGTAGGCTCCGCGGGCGTCCTCTCACGTGTACGGCTCGTGCAATCCACCCTGACCTGCTCTATACTGTCATCATGCATGACCACCTGATCGGGCATCCGGCGAGGTCGCGGTGACGACCCACGAACCCACGACCGTGCGCGCCTACATCAATGAGCGCGGCGTTTCCGTGCCGAGGGGCGCGTCCGCGCTCGATGCCGTGCGGGCCTTTGATCCGGCCGAGGCGGACGCCCTCGCGCTTGGGACCCGCCGGCTGACGGACAGCCGCGGGTTGCCGATCGCCGCTGAGAGCGCCGTACACGGCGGCGCGATCTATCGCCTGCTGACGGTGCGCGAATCGGTGCCGGGGGATGTGCCGGTGGACGCCTCCGCGGACTCGACACAATGAGCCTGTCGGCTGAACGCTACGCGGTGTTGCAGCGACTGCCGAAAGCCGAGTTGCATCTGCACCTCGATGGATCATTGCGTCCCGCCACGCTGCACGAACTCGCGTTGGCACGGGGTGTCGCGCTACCGGTCGCCGATGTGGAGTCGCTGCGCGCGTACATGCGCGTGGACGATGCCCGTAACCTCGAGGATTATCTGGCGCGCTTTGAGTACACCCTGTCGGTGATGCAGGATGCCGAGTCGCTGGAGCGGATCGCGCACGAGCTGGTGATCGATGCGGCTGAAGACGGCGTAAGGTACATGGAGGTGCGCTATTGCCCCTGGCTGAACACGCGTGGCGGCTTGGCGCTCGACGAGGTAGTCAGCAGCGTGCATCGTGGGCTGCGACGCGGCGAACGCGAGACAGGGACGATCGCCCGCACCATCATGTGCGCGTTGCGCAATCTGGGCGCCGCGCACGCCCGCGCGATGGCGGAGGTGGCGGTGGCGCACCGTCATCTGGGGGTGGTGGCGTTCGATCTCGCGGGCGGCGAAGCGGGCAATCCGGCACGCGATTTTGTGGATGCCTTCCAGTTTGCACGCGTGCATGATCTCGCGGTGACCGTGCACGCCGGGGAAGGAGATGGCGCGGCGTCAATTCGCGAGGCCATTCATCTCTGCGGCGCCCAGCGCATCGGTCACGGGACACGTCTCGGCGAGGACATCGCGCTGCTCGAGTTCGTGCGCGATCGGCGCCTTGCGCTCGAGGTGTGTCCGACGAGCAATGTGCAAACGCGCGTGGCGCGTACGTTTGCCGAACATCCGATCAAGGCACTGCGCCAAGCGGGCGTCGTGGTGACACTCAATACCGACAATCGCCTCATGAGCGACGTGACGCTCACTGAGGAGTACGCACGGTGCGCCGAGTGGCTGGGGTTTGATCTTGCAACGCTGGGTGAGATTTCGCTGGCCGCGTTTGATGCGTCCTTTCTCGCCTGGCCGGAACGTGTCGCGCTGCGGGACGGTGCGGCGCGCGAGATCGCGTTGTTGCTGGACGAAGCCCACAGTCCGACTGACCGACCGAGCCTTGGAGCCATGGTATGAACATGCCGTTTCGCACGGGTACGATGCCTGTCCCCAACGAAGGGCCCGGTGCGTTTGAGGCCATGCGTGCCGCCGACGCGATACGCGCCCGCGTTGGGGAGGCATTCAAGACGCCGGTGTGCGGCATTGTGCT
>JBBRFQ010000035.1:0-24762 GCA_038224035.1 Gemmatimonadales bacterium | reverse complement strand
CGTCAACCGTTCCTGTGGCACAGGCGTAGCACGTCAACCGGATCATCGTGATGCACGCGTTTGTCTACGTTCTGTTCGCGTCCTCACTAGTCGACGCGCCGCGCGACGCCCGGCCGCCATCGGCGCCGATGACCGTCGCGATTACCGCGACAAGCGATACCGGCTCGGTGCACCGTGCACTGCGCAAGCGCATCAGTGCGTTTGAAGATGTGTGGCGCAAAGCGTGGGAGAAAGTCCAGCACGAGCAACACCGCTACATGCGCTTCGAGGTGATTCGAGCAAACAATGATGCACGCGTGCCGGAAGTTCGTCGTTTTTTTGCGCTCGACTGCTATCGCCTGACTCCACTGCTCGCAATCCCGCCCGGCATACCAGTGGTGCGCCGCCCGGTGGCCAGCACTGTGGATCGCGGCGCCGTGTGCCCGATGTGGCTCCCGCCGGATGATGCGGTTCCCCCGGACGAAGGCGAAGCCATCGATCTGGCCTTGACCAACGAGGGGGCGCGTGCGGTCTGGCGTGCGCGCGACGAATTGCTGCGCGATCTGGACGACGCTGGCCTGCGGTATCCCGAGGACGCGTGGATTGCCGGACAGCGGGTCCGATTCCTCATTGATCAGCGGCTGTTTTCGCGCGCCCGTGACGTAGCCGCGGGATGTCGCGGCGAGGCGCGTCTGTGCACGGAACTGCTGGCGCTCGCGTACTACTACGCCGGCAACCTCGTGTCGGCCGATTCTATGCTGCGTATCGCCGACGCCGACACGTCATCGCGGGCGACCGGCGCGGCCGACTGCCTCGGTCAGGATGTCATCGTGTTGTTCGACGTCGGCGACGCAGCAACAGTGCGTGATCTATCGTGCGCAGAGCAGCAGCGGCTGTCGGGTAACTTGTGGTGGCTCAGCGACCCGCTGTGGGCCATGCCGGGCAATGAGCGCTACGTCGCGCACGGCATACGAAGAGTCCAGACGCGGCTGCGCGCCGTGAATGAGCGAGACGAACGGTATGTCTGGCAGGTGTATGGCGGCGGCGCGGCCCTGCGCGAGACGGTGATACGCTATGGCTGGCCAAGTTACACGTACTGGCCGGGATGGTTGTTCGAGAAGTATTTCGGTCTTGAGCTTCAGCCGGTCGAAGCGCTCGCCGCACCGCGGCTTCCAGGGTATTCCGATTGGCCACTTTGGCTGGGCAAGTACATGCCGCGCGACGACTCCGAGCGAGCGCCGCTGAAGCCATGGGTGAGTGAACGAAAGTTTACGGCGGTCGAATCGCAGCCGATGAAGCAGTTTTTTGCGCCGTACACCACCAAGGAGTACACGCCCGATCGCGCGGCGTTGATACCGGCGTTCCACACGCTGCTGGACCCCTTCAGCCTCGCCACGACGCACTACGACCTGTATAACCCACAGCCGAAAGATCCCGACGGCTGGTGGCCGTATGAGCACATGGCGCTGCCGGCGCGTCTGTTGCCGCTCGAGGCAGGTCAGGATATTCTCTGGCGCCGGGATACCGTCGTTGCCTATCACCTTGCGGTCGACAACCCGCTGCACGCGCAGTCGCCGGCAGATAACAATGCGTATCCGGCCGCGCTCGTTGGTGGCACCTCCGAATTTGATCTGCAGGCGTTTGGGCAAGCGGAGGTGCGCGTGGGCGAAGCGCTGCGGCTTGCGGCGGAGCTGCCGTCAACGCCGCTCGTGCTCAGCGCCGAGCTGTTTTTGCGGACCCAACCCGCGCACGCGCTGCGGTATCGCTACGGCGTGCGACCGCCGCCGACGCTGCGCGCGATGGGGCCGGCGGAGATCGCCCTGTCCGACCTGTTGTTCATGCGACTGCCGGACCGTACGACGCCGGCGCCACACGATCCGGAAACCGCGGCCCGCTACATGGCCGGCTCGCTGACGTTCGATCGCTCGGCACCGGTGGCCGTGTACTGGGAAAGTTACGGGCTGGCCCCGGGTGATACGGTGGAGGTGACCGTCGGCGTTCGTCGCGACGACGCGCGAACCCCCGCACGCGTTGCGGCCGCCGCACTCGGCTTGGCGTCTTCGTTGCGCGACAGCATTACCGTGCGCTGGACGGAGCCTGACGGCCGGCGCAGCATGACGCTGCTTTCTGCGTGGAAGCCGATCATGGGACGGTCACTGGCGCTCGACCTCGGGGCTCTGCCGGCCGGCAACTATATGCTGACCGTCGAGATGCGCACGCGTGCGGGTACTACGGTGCGCAGCGAACGACGATTCGAACTGCGCGAGTGAGCGCGGCGCACGCCCCGCGCCGCGCCCACGTCCGCGTTCGGATCATTGAAACAAGCGTATCGCGGCTACGGCCGCTCCGCGCCCGCTCGCCGCGTGGGATGCCAGATCACGACAGATCCTCGCGCGAGATGCAGCGCCGCGGCCGCGTTTCCGTCGCGCACCGCCACTTCGAGCAGTCCGCTCGATCCCACCACCCCAACGCGCGCTTGCACCGCAACCTCGGCGTACGTGCGCACCACCGGCAACATGGTCGACGCCACTTCCAGCCAGCCGTCAGCGCGCGCGTAGAGGTTGGTCACCGCATTCCCGAATCGATCAATGGTGAGCACTTCGCCTTCCACGGCACCATCGGGGCGTTTGTGCGGCTCCGGTGTCCGTCGCCGCACCGGATCGTGCAGACGCTCGCCGATCTCGAGCAGCGGCACACCCATCGCGAGGCGCGCCGCCGCAGGGGCAAACACATCGCGGCCATGAAATGTCGGTGCGGCAGCGGGCGGTACGTCGAGCGCGACTACCTGCGCATCAAGCGAAAACAATGACGGCGACAGCACGCCGTTGTCGGGTCCCACCAGAAAGCGCCCGTCACTTTCAATCGCGATGGCCGCACGCGTCGAACCGACTCCGGGATCTACCACCACCAAGTGCACCGTGCCGACCGGAAAGCGCCGCCAATAGCGCGCCACGGCGAGTCGTGCGCCATCGATGTCCTGCGGTGCGACCTCATGTGAGACATCAATCATGCTCACGCCCGGCGCGTGCGAACACAGCACACCTTTCACCTCACCAACGTACCCATCGGCGGTGCCGAAGTCCGTGAGCAATGTGATCACGCGTGCTGTGTCGCGGGTACTCACACGCCGGCGACCGCGCCCCAGCGCGCGTCCATGCGCGCGACCACCAACTCTGCGATCGCACGAATCGCCTTGGACGCTTTGGCATCCGGTTCGGCGACGATGATCGGACGACCGGTGTCGCCGCCCTCCTGAATGCGCGGATCCACCGGCACCTGACCAAGCAACGGCAAGTCGGTTTCAGTGGCCAGCCGTTGTCCGCCACCGGTGCCGAACAACGCGATCGGCTTGCCCGTCTCGGGGTTTTCGAACCACGACATGTTTTCGATAATGCCAAGCACCGGCACCGAAACGCGCTCGAACATTTTCACGCCGCGCAGTGCGTCGCCCACCGCAACCTGCTGCGGTGTGGTGACAATCACGGCGCCGTGCACCGACGTGGCCTGCACCAGCGACAATTGCGCATCACCGGTGCCGGGCGGCATGTCCACCAGGAAATAGTCGAGCTGCCCCCAGTTCACATCGCGCAGGAACTGCGTGATGATTTTCATGACGATGGGACCACGCCAGATCGCCGGTTGCTCCTTTTCAATCAGGAAGCCGATGGACATGATCTTGATGCCGTGTGCTTGGAGCGGAATGATCTTGTCGTCACGCACCGCCGGTGCGGCATCGACACCGAGCATGAGCGGCAGATTCGGACCGTAGACATCGGCGTCCATGATGCCAACGCGTGCGCCACGCTGGGCAAGGGCGATCGCGAGATTGACGGCCATCGTGGACTTGCCGACCCCGCCCTTCCCCGACGACACCGCGATGATGCGGCCGAGATTCGGATAGGCCACCTGCGGCTTGGGCGCGACGTTTTTTGCCGCCGGCGGCGGCGACGTGTCCATCACGGGCAACGCGCGCGAGGCCGGTCGGGCGGCAGGTGCGGCGCTCGGTGCCTTCATGCTCTGCGCCGGATCCTTCACGTCAACGCGCACGTCAGTCACACCCTCGATAGCCTGCACCGCGTCGCGCACATCGCGTACGAGCGTGGCATCATCGTCAGCGGCCAGCAGCACGGTCAGGCGCACCTTCCCATCGAGTGTGGTCCCGATATCACGCACCGCGTCGGCCGAGACCACATCGGTGCCGCTCCGCGAATGGGCCACGCCCCGGAGAGCGTGAGCAATGCGTTCCTGCAGCGTCTGAGTCATGCAGGAAAGCTATCGAGCGCCGCCTGCTGTTCCAAGACGGACGATCTGGTGCGAAACTAGCCTGCGGCGGGAAGCGAGGCCAGATATTCGCGCGCCTTCGCAATCACCATGGGTTCGACGTCGCGAAGTGCGCCGTGCAGCAGCGCGCCGGAGGCCTTGACGTGGCCGCCACCGCCGAACTGCTTGGCGAGCTGCTGTGCGTCGACGTTGCCCGTGCTGCGAAACGAGACCTTTACCTTGTCGTGTCCGAGATCGCGGAACATGAGCGCAAGGCGAGTGCCGGCGACGGAACGCGGATGTTCCACCAGTCCATCCACATCGTCGGTGGTCGCGCCCAGATTGTGCACCACTTCGTACGGGAGCGTGATCCAGCTCAGCCCGATCTGCGATTCGATCTGCAGCGTGGAAAGGGCTTCACGCAACAAGTGCAGGCGCGCTGGCTTCACCTGCGCGTAGATCAGCCGGTACATCGATTCCGGCGCGACACCAGCGGCCAGCAGCGCCGCGGCCACGGCGTGACAGCGTGGCGACGTGTTGCTGAAGCGAAATCCACCCGTGTCGGTGAGAATCGCGCAGTACAGCGACTCCGCGATCTGCGGTGTGATGTGCAGCCCCAGCTCACGAGCGAAATCGAAGACAAGCTCGCCCGTGGCGCACGCCGTCGTGTCGGCGTAGGTGACGTGTCCCACGGGTTCGTCGCCCGCCACGTGATGATCGATGACGCCAATCGGCACAGTGAGCGCACGCACCGCGTCGGCGAGCACACCCAACCGACGCACATCGTTGATGTCGAGCACAAGCAGCACGTCGATATCCGCCAACGCGGCGGCACCGCGCGGCGACGCATCGTCCACATCGTCGCCGAGCAGGAAGTTGAAGAGCGTCGGCCACGGCGTGGGGTTGACGAGGCGTACGCGCAGGCCTCGCTGCATCAGCAAACGCGCCAGTGCCGTCTCCGAGCCGCAGCCATCGCCATCCGCATTGATATGCGTAGAAAGCGCCACCGTCATGCCGGGACGCAGCATGCGCTCAAGTGCGCGAATCGCCGTGGCGCGCGCCGGTGGCACCGAGAACAGGTTCTCGACCACGGCGCTGTCGGTTGGCGTGAGGCGTGACGCAGGCACAGTAATGGTCATTGACGATCAGACGGAGTAATTCGGTGCTTCGCGCGTGATGGTGACGTCGTGCGGATGCGACTCGCGCAAGCCCGCTGTGGTGATACGCACGAACTCCGCCTGCGTTCGAAGTTCGGTGATATTCGCGCAGCCGACGTAGCCCATGCCGCTGCGGAGTCCGCCAATCATCTGGAACAGCACGTCACCGACCGGTCCCTTGTATGGCACGCGTCCCTCGATGCCTTCCGGCACCAACTTCTTCGCCGACAACTCGCCGTCCTGGAAATAGCGATCCGCACTGCCGTCCTGCATCGCCGACAGCGAACCCATGCCGCGGATCATCTTGAAACGACGTCCCTCGAGCAGGAACGATTCACCCGGACTTTCCTCCGTGCCAGCCAGCATTGATCCCATCATTACACTCGACGCGCCGGCCGCCAGGGCTTTTACCAGATCGCCGGAATATTTGACGCCTCCGTCGGCGATCACCGGCACATCGCCCGCGCCGTCGACCGCATCCAGGATCGCCGTCAGTTGCGGCACACCCACGCCGGTGACCACACGCGTGGTGCAGATGGAACCGGGGCCCACGCCAACCTTGACGGCATCAACCCCACGTTCGACGAGCGCCGCGGCACCGGCACGCGTGGCGACATTGCCGGCGATCAGCTGTACGTCCGGAAACGCCTCGCGCACCTTTGCGGTGGCGTGCAACACACCTTCCGAGTGTCCGTGCGCCGTGTCAATGACGAGCACATCCACGCCCGCCGCGACCAGCGCACGCGCACGATCGAGATAGTCACCACCGGCGCCGATCGCCGACGCCACCCGCAGTCGGCCGTGCTGATCCTTGTTCGCGTCGGGAAACTGACGCCGCTTGTGAATGTCCTTGACGGTAATCAATCCCTTGAGCTGGAACTGCTCGTCCACCACCGGCAGCTTTTCAATGCGATGCTTGCCAAGAATGCGTTCGGCTTCATCGAGCGTCGTGCCGACGGGTGCGGTGACGAGCCGCTCACTCGTCATCACATCACGCAGCGGCTGATCGAGATCACGCTCGAACTGCAGATCTCGATTCGTGATGATGCCAACCAATCGTCCGTCGCCGTCGACAATCGGCACGCCCGAAATCTTGAAGCGCATCATCAGCGACACCGCTTCGCGCAGGGAGGCGGTGGGCGCAAGCGTGATCGGATTCAGGATCATGCCGCTCTCGGAGCGCTTGACCCGATCAACTTCTGCGGCCTGACGGTCGATCGACATGTTCTTGTGCAACACGCCGATGCCGCCGGAGCGCGCCATGGCGATGGCCATTTCACTTTCCGTAACGGTGTCCATCGCCGCCGCCACCAGCGGCACATTGAGGTCAATGCCACGCGTGAAACGCGAACGCAGATCGACTTCCTTGGGATGCCGGACCGAGTGCCGAGGTGCCAGCAGCACGTCGTCGAAGGTGAGTGCCAGGTCTGCGCGGACGCGCGCGCTGTGCACGTGCCCCTCCGTGCGGCTGGCCCCATTGCGCAACGACCCGCTCCCGACGGAACTGTCGGTGGCGGGTCGGACGGTCTCTGGTGATGATCTGTTCATAGCGAAGGATAGAATCCTCCCCCGACTGTGTCCAGCCGCAGGCGCGAATGCGATCGCCAAGCGGTGCCGTGCTGAGCCACGTCTAGCGTGACCAGCGCCCCACCAGACGTGTCAACCGCTGCTTCGTGCGACCGGGCAGAAAAAACGTGGCCGCGCCCACCACGCGGGACAGCGAGGCGTCAGACAGCGCACGCGGGTCGCCGCGCCAGTAGCGCAGAATCGGACCTCGGCCGGCGCGCTTGACGAGTCGCTGCATCGCCAGCACCAGCAGATAGACGTCGTCGACCTGACCCAGAAACGGGATCATGTCGGGTATGAGATCGATCGGGCTGAGTATGTACGCAATTGCGCCGAGCACGAGCAGACGATCAACCCGCGACACCTCGCCGTCGCTCATGAGCCCGGCGAGCAACTTGAGATACGCGGGCAGTTCGCGGATTGTGGAGAGCAGCGTGCGCTTGGCGCCCGTGCGCGGACCCATCTTTTCACGACGCGCCGGTCGCGACCGTTCGACCTCCTCGCTCACGAAACCACTCCGCCCGCGCTATTCCCGTCGGTCGTCGACGGCGGTGTCGCCGGCCCTCCCGCAGGGGCAGCCGGCGGTGGCGTCACGATTTTCTGCGCGGCCGTGGCGACATCGTTCGCCACATTCATGCCCACGTTCGCGACGTCGGAGGCCACGGACATTCCCGCCGCGGCCACGCCCCCCAACACACCAACGGCGCGGTTGAGCAGTCCCATCGTCTCGACGACCGTGGACGCGGCCACGCCACCGGTGCGCAGCCGATCCTCCACGCCGTCGGTGAAGCGCTGGAGCAACGAGACCGGCGTCGGCGCTTTTTCGGCGAACTTGCTCTCCAGAAAGTCGACGTAGTCGAGCACTTGATAGCCGCGCTCGTCACTGAGCGTGTCGAGCTTGCGGAGCAGTCGGTCGCGGAGATTCGGATTCATAAGCAGGTCACCCGCGCCAGCGTTTACGTTCGCCGCGCGCATCAATGTGTACATACGGCGTGGGCCAGCGAGGACTCGAATAGACCCCCATGCCGCCCGCGAGTTCCGGCGACAGCCGCTCAATCCAATCCACCGCGCGTTCCACCTGATATGCGTCAAAAATCGTGAACCGACCATCTCCATCCGCGTCGATGGCCACATCGGTCGCGTCACCGTACAGGTGACGGGAATCGCGGGCCGCTCCCTCGACGCCGGAGTTGTGCAGCGGTGTGCGGAACCCGCTGTGCACACGCACGTCGAACACGATCTGGTCGTCGCCGCGCCGGCGCGCGAGCTCTTGCAGCACCAGCTCGATCTTGTCCACCACACGCGGATCGATCGCGACGTAGCGCGGCCACTGCCGCTGCGCGTCATGAGTCAGGAAATCTGACACGCGCAAGTGCGTGGACAGCTTGAGATCCTGATCTGCCTCACGGACTTCGACAAAACCGGGCGGACGCTGAAATCGGTCACGATCCCGCGACCACTCGGCCGGATACTGACCGATGCGATACCCGTTGAGCATACCGCCCAGCTTGCGCTCGAACGGCACCAGAACGGCCACCTTGGGCTCCGTGAGTCGCTGCACGTTGGAGCCGCGCGCGATCTGCAACTCATAGATCCCGGCCGTGAGCGGCGCGAGCAACTGTGTTTCAGTCAGCGAGCGCGCGACATCACCGCTCTCTTCGGTGCCGACACGAATCCACTGATAGGTGTAGCCGATCGCGTCGCCCTTGATTTCCAGCGGGAAGGTGATGGCCTCACCGGCCCGCACGAACTGCATTTGCAGGTGCCCGCTGACGCCGAACGCGGCGCGCGCGCTGCTCACGCGCGGCGACTCGGCCACCGGCGCCGCGACGCGACGATCGGACCGCATCGCATCGGCCGGCTCATACCACCACATGCCGGCCAGCGCGGCTCCGGCGGTCAGCCCGAGCATGACACGCCGATTCACAATGCCCCGACGGCGAGCCAGGCGCGCTTCCGTGATGGGAGGAAGGCTCACCACTGCCCCCAACGAGCGGCGGTGCCACGCACATCGATGTGCACGAACGGCCCATGCGCCGACGTGGCCGGATACACACCAATGCCACCGACCAGCGAGGGATGCTTCTGCTCCACGCGTTCGGCGGCGCGCGCGAGCCGACGTGCGTCCTTGATATCGACTCGGCCATCGCCGGTGAGATCGGGCATCCAGTCCTTCGACCCGCGCAGATAGACGTCGGCCGCGTCCCCGAACTGGTGGCGACTTTCCGACGCACGCCCCCCCGCCCCGACGCCTTGTGCGTTGTACTGCGGCGTGCGGAACCCGGACATCACGAACATCTCATAGCCCACGATGTCTTCAGCTTCCAACTCCGCAATCAGCAACTCGAGTTTGTCGAGCAGCGACTCCTGCAGCACGAGATACTTCGGCCACACGTCGTGCTGATCTTTGGTGAGGAAATGACGCAGCTGAAAATGCTCCGAGACATACGTGTCCTGATTGTCCTTCGTGACTTCGATGAATCCGGAGGGCAGCGATCCGGTGCGCTTCGCAGTGCTTCCTTCGGCTGACCACGCACCGATGCGATACCCTCCGATACGTCCGGAAACCTTGTCGGCGAACGGACGCATGGTCACAAAGTGAAATCCCGGCGTTCCGCTGGCCTCACGTACTGGATACACGCCGGTGCGCGTTGGTGCGGAATCGCCTAGCAAACTCGACATGACCGGCAAACTCGACGCGAGCGCCGGCGGCACGAAGCGCGCACGAACGGCGCCGCTTTCGCCGAACAGCGAATCACCCACGAGGGTGCGCACATCAGCAGGCGCCGCGGCGCTCGCGATGGCATCGGCCTCGGCGATCAAGTCGAAACCGTCGAGTGCCCGCCACTGCGCGAGCGCCGAAGGCACCCGGACGATCGCAAATACGGCGGCGGTGAGCAGCGTCAGTCCCACAAACCGGAAGGCGCGAAGTCTCGTAAAGTGAGTCACGGGCACTGGATTAACTTGGACAAGCAGAGAGGCGGCGCGATCGACAGCCGCCTGATGGATCGCCAGAGATTGACGATCCAGCGCTGTCACAGGATGCAACCGTGGAAATCTAGTGGATTTGGGCCACGGCGTGGCATCTACCCGTACCCAGCCTCAGCCATACGGGTCCTGTCACCGTCACGCGGCGGGCCAATCGGTCGCCGACAGTTCCAAAAGCGCGCCGAATGCTTGACTGGTACTGATGGCTGGTACATGTGCCAGCCGGCGCCGCTGCCGGCGCATCGCGCAGATGATCCGTGGGCTGGACTAGCGGCGCGCCAGGTCGACAAGGTCGAGCACGGGCACGCCGGAGGGTTGGCTCCGCCCGTTTCGCACGCGCGCCGTGATCGTGATCTCGGCAAGCGGCGGCAGGGCCTGAGCCCGCGCCACCAGCGAATCCGGAATCGCCAGATACAGCACGGCTCGCTCGGCGCCCGGTCCGCGCGCCAACAGGTAGGGTTCGCCGGGCGTGAGGCCACGGCGCAGGTCATCAGCGGTCTGAAACGCGAGACTTTCGACCGACCAGCGCACGAGGCGGCCGACTGTCCCCTCCGGATTGGCGCGGAGATCGGCAGCGGTGAGCGCGCCTGCAGAGCGAGTGCCGGCCGCGTTGAGCGACGAGTCCGGCATCCAGCCCTCCAACCGCACACGAACCCAGCCATTTTCTCGGGCCAGCGTTGTCAGGGGCACGCCGCCGGGGACGCTGGCCAGTACGTCCCCGCCCGGACCCGTCTGCAGCGAGGTCGGGCCACGTGTTTCCAGTGTGGGTCCCGATTCCGACACCGACGCGCGCGCAGCGGCAGTTTGGTCCGTGCGGGCGTCGGCTCCGCGTGCGGCGCCGGCCGGCCCAACAGTCGAAGAGCTGGCCGTCGCCGCGACCGGGCGCTGCGCGAGGCGTGGGGGGGTGACCGGCTGCAATGCGATCCGTGAAGCGTCCACCCAGAGCGACCGGCGCGCCAAAAGCGACGTCGCGTTGCGCGCCGCCGGGAACGCCGATCCCTGCGTTGGAAACACGTAGGTGCCGCGGCGCAGCTCCGCCACGGCGCCACTCCCAGCGGCCTCCGACATCCGGAGTGTGGCGCCATTGGCCGGCGATACCTCGCCGCGCGTCCGATCCGTCGTGAGACGCACATCGGAAGGGGTGACAAAGCCGCGGATGGTGATGCGAAGAAACGACGCCTGCACCGACTCCACCGTCGCGTTCACGTCGCGGCTCGACACGCCGATGACGTCGCCCCCCGGCGTGCCGCGCAGGGCAGTGCCAGCGCGGACGGTCACGCTTTCGCCTCGACGAACCGACTGTGCGCCGCCGAGCACGGGCCAGCCGCCCGACAGTGCGACCACGAGGGCCGCCAACCACACGCGCTGCCACTGCCTCGGGGCTTGGCGCGTATGCAGGGTGCAATGCGATGGGCTCATTGGTTGGAGCGGCTGTGCGGGGTGGGTACATTTCGCGCGCACGGGCATCGAAGGGCACCGTCGCGCGCCTTGGCGCCTCTACGCAAACGTATTCCATGTCCTGTACCGAGCAAGGATGACCGCTTCTGTTTCCCGTCCCGTTGCCTTGATCATCCTCGATGGTTGGGGCTACCGTGAAGCGCGCGACGCCAACGCGATTGCGCTGGCGCGGACACCGGTCTGGGAGCAGTTATGGGCGTCGCCGACGCGCACGCTTCTGTCTGCATCCGGGCCCTCGGTGGGGCTGCCGGCGGGCCAGATGGGCAACAGTGAGGTTGGTCACCTGAACCTCGGCGCCGGTCGCGTGGTGATGCAGGATCTGGTGCGCATCAGCGCGTCTATCGAGAACGGGTCGTTTTTCGGGAACCCCGCACTACAGGCGGCCTGCGCACGTGCCCGCGAGACCGGCGGCACGGTGCATCTGGTTGCGCTGCTCGGCAACGGCGGCGTACACGCCTACGATCAGCACCTGTTCGCGCTCGTGGATTTGTGTACGCGTGAACGCGTCCCGCGCGTTGTGCTGCACGGACTGCTCGACGGACGCGACACGCCACCCACGTCCGGGCTCGACTTCCTGCGCGAAACGCTTGGCATGCTCGATGGCCGAGCCCAGCTGGCGTCGATTTCGGGACGTTACTTCGGGATGGACCGGGACAATCGCTGGGAACGCACAAGCGCGTGGTTCAACGCAGCGGTGCATGGACAGGGTGAAACAACGCAGGATGCGATGGCGCTGCTCGAGACAGCCTACGCTGCTGGTACAAGCGATGAGTTCCTGCCGCCACACGTGATACTTGGCGCGAACCATGAGCCAGTCGCGCCGATGCGCGACGGCGATGTCGTGATTTGCGCGAACTACCGATCAGACCGGGTCAAGCAGTGGCTGCGCGCCCTCACGCAGCCCGACTTCAGCGCGTTCGACACGGGTAGTCGACCGAACGTGTCTGTGACCACGATGACGCAGTACGACGCCGACTTCCCGTTCCCGGTGGCCTTTGCGCCGCAGTCAATGGCCAATCTGGTGGGCGGAGTGATCGCCAACGCGGGATTGACGCAGCTGCGCACCGCGGAAACCGAAAAGTATCCGCATGTGACTTACTTTTTCAACGGCGGCGGTGACACACCGTATGCCGGTGAGCAGCGCGCGATGGTGCCGAGTCCCAAGGTGGCCACCTACGATCTGCAGCCGGAGATGAGTGCCGCCGGCGTGTGCGACATTCTTTGCGACGCACTCGCCACGCGCTCCCACGACTTCATTCTCTGCAACTTTGCGAACGGCGATATGGTAGGACACACCGGATCGTTGCCGGCGGCCATACGCGCCGTGGAAACGGTGGATGCGTGCCTCGCGCGCGTGCTCGCGGCCGCGGAGATCGGTGGCGCGCGATTGCTCATCACCGCCGACCACGGGAACTGCGATGTGATGATCGATCCCGACAGCGGTGCGCCGCACACCGCGCACACCACCAACCCGGTTCCACTCGTGATTCGTGATCCGGACGGCGAGTGGTTCCTGCGGGACGATGGCGCGCTCTGCGACGTTGGTCCGACCGCCCTTCGCATGCTCGGACTCGATCTTCCTGTTGAAATGACCGGACGCGACTTGCGCGTCGCTCCTCTTGCCCCATGACGTCGTGACGCTGCTTTCCCTGCCCTGTTCGTTCGCGCGCCGCGTCGGCGCTGCTTTCGCTCTCACCTTGCTGGCGGCATCGGCGCTTTCCGCGCAGCTGATCGGCACCGAGCCCTCGCAGAGCCCGTTTCGCGATTTGCCAACAACGCAGCAGCTCACCTTTTCGGTGGGCTGGCTGAATGCCGCGAAAGATGCCGCGCGCGTTGGGCCGGACGCAGGCCCACTGCTGGCACTGCGGCATGATATCCATCTCGGCGGGCCGGCCTGGCTCACCACCCGATACCAGACGCTGATATCAGAGCGTCGCGTCATCGATCCCGGCCTTCCGGCCGTCGATCGCTTTCAGGGAAAGCAGAGCGTCACACATCACATTGCGGACATCGGTATCACCGTCGCACTGACGGGCAAAAAGACATGGCGCGGGATCGTGCCCACACTGGGCGGTGGCCTGGGGATCACGTCGGACTTCGCCTCGCGCGATATCGGCGGATATTTGTTTGGCACCAAGTTCGCGTTTTCGTTCGGACCGGGCGTGCGCATCGTGTTGCCGCGCGGATACTCAATGCGCGTGGATCTGACCAACAACATGTTTCAGTTCCAGTATCCCAGCACGTACTTGATTGCCGCGAGCGACAGCACGCGCGTGCTCGAGGATAGCAATCAGCGTTCGTCGTGGAGAAGCAATTGGGGCCTCACCGCCGGTCTCTCCATCCCATTGTTCCGCTAGCCGTCTCCCCGTTGGCGCGAGTCGCGAGCGCTGGTGCTTCCACGTCGCCGCTGACTCGCCGACTCCTCCTGTGATCGCCATGCCCAGTTTGTCGCTGACCCGCCGAGTGTTCTTTTCCGCTGCGCATCGCTACCGTCGTCCGGAGTGGGACGACGCGCGGAATAGCGCCACGTTCGGCAAATGCGCGCGACCCAATTTTCACGGTCACACGTACACATGCGACGTGACGGTCTCGGGGCCCCTCGATCACACTACGGGCTTTGTGGCTGATCTGGGACTGCTGGATCGCATCCTGCACGCCGAGGTCGTGGAGCGTCTTGACCACGCCAACCTGAATCTCGACATCCCTGAGTTCGCCGAGGGCCAGCTGATCCCGTCGAGTGAAGAGCTGGCGAAATGGATTGCGCAACGCGTCAACCTCGGTCTCGCACCGGGGTCGGCACGCGTGCAGCGCGTGGTCGTGTCGGAAGAGCCGCATCTGTGGGCCACCTGGGAGGAAGACCGCACGTGACATTCATTTCGCTCGCCGGCCGCATCGTCGGCCCGTCGCTCGTCGGCGCACTTGTGTTGGGCAGCGCTGCCGCGTGTGCGGCACGCACCGCGCCGGCGCCTGAAATTCCCGTCCGAATAGATCCGGTGCAGCTCCCCATGGCCGAGCTGCGCATGTCCGATGTGCCGCTCCCGGCCGCTCGCGCGGCGTTGCTGCGCCTCGTCGATTCGCTGACGCAGGATACCACGTTCCGCATGGCCCATTGGGGCGTGCTCATCATGGATCCGGAAGTCGGCGATACGATCGTGTCGATGAACGCCGGCAAGTTGTTCATGCCCGCGTCCAATCAGAAGCTCGTGACGGGTGCCGCAGCGCTCGAGTTGCTCGGCCCCGACTACACGTGGCGCACGCCGGTGCTGCTGCGGGGGCGCCAGAACGGCAGCACGTTCCGGGGAGACATCGTCGTGTTGGGCAGCGGCGATCCATCGTGGAGTGATGCGATGCGTAACGGCGACGCAGGCTCGGCGTTCTTCCCCATCGCCGATGCTCTGGGCGCGCGTGGTATCCGCCGGGTGATCGGGCGCGTGGTCGCGGAGGGCGATGCGTTCGCTGATTCGCCGCTCGGCTTCGGTTGGTCGCATGACGATCTCGACGCCGGCTACTCCGCCGGTGCCGACGACCTCATGTTCAACGAGAACTTCTTTCGGGTGATCGTCAAGGCGGGAGCACGTGTGGGCGCACCAGTGACCGCGCGGACGATTCCCGCCAGCACGTATCCGCGTTTGCACATCACCGCGACGACACGTGCGGCGCGCGACACGGCGCGGCGTGGCAACGGGGTGTCCGACTCGCTTGATGTCGCGTCAGATTCGATCGCCGCAGCGCTTGAAATCGGCGGCAGCATTCCGCTTGGCGACAGTGTCGTAATCTCACGCGCGTACAGGCAACCGAATGACGCGGCGCGCGCGGCGCTTCGCGAAGTGCTCACCGCGAGAGGGATCCGGTTTGTTGCCGGTGCCGCGGCGCCAGCGTCTGCCCGCGCCGATACGCTGCTCGTGCTCGAATCACCGACCCTGCGCGACGTGCACCAGCGCATGCAGAAGCCGTCGCAGAATCAGATTGCGGAGGTACTCTTCAAAACGATCGCCCGCGAAAAGACCGGTGTGGGGACCGCCGATAGTGCCCGCGCGGTGATCGAACGTCAGCTTGCCGCATGGGGAATCAGCTCGGCGGAAGCGGCGGTACGCGACGGCAGTGGATTGTCGAGACACGATTACATCTCGCCGCGCGCCGTGGTACGCCTGCTCACCGTGATGCAATCGCACCCGGCATTCGATGCGTTCTACTCGGCGCTGCCCATCGCCGGTGTGGATGGCACCATCGCCTCACGCATGCGCGGCACGCCGGCGGCCGGCAACCTGCGCGCGAAGACCGGTTTTGTGGACAAGGCGCGTTCGCTCTCCGGATACGTGCATACGGCTGACGGTCATCAGCTCGTGTTCTCGATTCTCTGCAACAACTGGGTGGGTCCCGTGCGCGATGTCGAGCGTGTGCAGGACGCGATCGGTGTGTATCTCGCGAGCGTTCGCATGCAGGATCTGCGCGTTGCCTTGCCGCGGTGACGCGTTCCGATGATGCGCGGCCCGGTCCCGTGAACACGCCGGCGATTGCGCTCTCTGTTACACAAGCGCAGCAGGCGATTCTGGCGCGGATGCACGCGGTGCCGGTGCAAGCGATGCCGCTCGTGAACGCCATCGGACACGCCCTGGCCGGCGACGTGCGTGCGAGTGTGACCTTGCCTCCCTGGGCCAATGCGGGGATGGATGGCTACGCGGTCCGTCGTGAGGATGTGCAGGGTGCCTCATCTGCTCACCCGCGCGTGCTCAGCGTGATTGCGACCATCGCCGCAGGCAGTCAGGCGCGTCCGTTCATCGAAGCGGGATCGTGCGCGCGCATCATGACGGGAGCACCGCTGCCGCCCGGAGCGGACGCCGTCGTGCGCATCGAAGACACCGACCGTGGGCTGGAGCAGGTGCGTATCGTTGACGATCGTGATGCGCGATCTACCACGGGTAATGTGCGCCCGCGCGGCGAAGACATCGCCGACGGTGACGCTGTGGCGGCGCGTGGCGATCTGATCACGCCGGCGCTGCTCGGCGTGCTGGCCAGTATCGGCGCCGCAGAAGTTGCGGTGCACCGCGCACCTCGTGTCGTGCTGGCCGCCAGCGGCAACGAACTCGTTGACGTCGCAGAAATCGACGCCGTTCGCGACGGACGTGCGATTGTCTCCTCGAGCAGTTACGCGCTACCGGCCCTGCTGCGCGCGACGGGCGCCGAGGTGCGCGTGCTGCCGTCGCTGCCAGATGATCCCGGGATCATGCGTGAGGCGTTCGCCCGGGCGCTGGAGCACGAATGCGATTTGCTCGTCACCACCGGTGGCGTGTCGGTCGGTGCGTTCGATCACGTTCGCGCTGTCATCACCTCGCTCGGCGGTCGCATCGATGTGCCGCGTGTGCGCGTGCGTCCAGGTGGACCGCTCGGCGCTGGCCATGTCCACGGCGTGCCGTGGATCGGACTGCCCGGTAACCCTGTCAGCACGCTGGTGACCGCCGAGCTGTTCGTGCGGCCCGCAGTGCGTGCGCTGGCCGGTCGCTCGCGCGTACTGCCGCAGCTCATCGCGGTGCGACTGGCGGAGGATGTTGCCGCGCCGGCGGCGCTCTCGTTCTATCTGCGTGCGTCGCTGGTGCTTGCAGCTGACGGCGTGTTCGAGGCACGACTGACCGGACAGCAGGGATCCAACCTGCTCACGTCGATGTCGAGGGCCACCGCACTGCTTGTGATCGAGGGTCCGTTAGCACACGTTGCCGCGGGAACCATGGTGCGCGCGCTGCTACTCGACCACGCACTGCTTGGTGAACTTCCGCCGCAACACATGAGCAGGTCGGCACCTACGCCTGTCGCACCGCAACTCACCGCATGAACAGTCCGAGTTCCGAGACTGCCCGCGAGCGCGCATCGGCACTCGACGCCGCGCTGTCGCGCCTTGACCTGGTCACGTCGGCCGTTGAGGCGGGCGGTGCCAAAGTGGTCCTTCGTAAACCGCGCAGTGCAGAATCGCTGATCTGTGAAGAAGACTTCCAGGGTGACGAGCGTCTGCCGTATTGGGCCGATGTGTGGCCGTCGTCACGTGCGTTGGCGGGCGTGCTGCGCGGACATCAGGGCACCGGGCGTTCACTGCTCGAGCTTGGATGTGGCGTGGGCCTTGTGTCGGTCACCGCGTTGCGGGCGGGCTTCACGGTGACCGCCACGGACTATTACGCCGACGCGCTCGAGGTCACGCGACTCAACGCGCTGCGGCTCGCCAGCGATGGGGACGCGCGTCTCACTACGCGCTATGTCGACTGGCGTACGCTTCCCGAGGATCTCGGACGGTTCGACGTGGTATGTGCCGCCGATGTGTTGTACGAGCGCGATTACGCCGAACTCGTCTCCGAAACGATTAATCGCACGCTGCGCCCGGGGGGGCTGGTGCTCATTGCCGATCCCGGCCGGGCCGCGCTTGAACCCTTTCGCGTGGAAGCGGCGAAACGCGGCCTCACGCAGACCGAAGCGCTCACCGTATTGGTGCAGTCTGATGCCACCAGTGGCGATCTTGTGCAACGGGCGCGTCCGGGAGCGGCGGGGATGACGACCGGTGCGCCGGGTCTGCCTCCGGCACACCGGGTGTCAGTGTACAGCTATCGCAGCTAAACGTTCAGCGTGCAGGCTTGGCGTGGTACACGGTGGGTACTGATACCAGACCGGTGTTGTTGGACACCCGGGGGAATGCGTGCACGGCGCGCAATCGTTTGCGGAAGCAGCGCTTGGGTACCGGCGACACGCCACTCTCGCGGAGTGCGTCGTAGCGCGCGATTTTCTCCGGGAAGCGCTCGAGCGCGACCGACCGGTACCCGAGATGTCCGAAGAAATGATCGGCGAGCGAGATGGCGAACAACTCGCGATGGCCGCGCAGGCGCGCCAGCCGCTCAATGGCACGCACGACGACCGAGCCAAGCCCGCATCCCTGCGCGCTCGCCGCGACCGCGACTGAGCCCACTTCGGCGAGTGACGGTGAATACTCGAGCAGCGCCGCACAGGCGAGTACCGCGCCGTCGACGCTCGTGACCACCACGAATGAATCGATGGCGGCCTGCACGTCGGCAACACCGCGCCGCAGCAACGAGCCGTCGGCGGTGTACTGCGCGATCAACTCCGCAATGCCGAAGGCATCGGCCTGAACCGCGGCCCGCGCGCGGACGGCGGGTTCGGCCACGCGCGGCGACGCGGCGCTCGTCGCGGCCGACGCGGACGCGGCGGCGCGCGTCGAACCGACACGCGTATCCTGGGCGGCCGAGGTCGCGGAGATCAGCCCCGAGACGACGACCGCCTCGTCACCGGCGAGCCGGTGCAGGGCGGAGTTATTATGCATACTGAATGCATAATGATGCATGCCCCTGCACGCAACAGGTTGGCGTGGAGCGCCGGTAGCCGTGGGGGCCTGGCGCATCGGGTTCCTGCCCGGGGCGTCGGGGGCGCCGCGCGTTAAGCGCGCTGCGCCCCGGAGCCCGCGAGCTGACCGGCCACGACCTCGGCGATGTCCATCACCGGCACGTTGCTGCCCGCCCCGGTCACGCCGTCGGTGATCATCGTCATGCAGAACGGGCACGCGACCGCGATCGCATCGGCACCGGTGGCGAGCAACTCCTCCGAGCGCTCCACGTTCACGCGTTTCCCCTCAGTTTCTTCCATCCACATGCGGCCACCGCCCGCGCCGCAGCACAAACCGCGGCTCTTCGTGCGGGGAGGCTCCACCAACGTCATGACGGGCAGCGCCTTGCGCAGCGTATTGCGCGGCGCGTCGTAGATGTCGTTGTAGCGACCGAGGTAACATGAGTCGTGATACGCAACCTTGAGGCGCTGACCGTGCTCCGTGTCCAGCGGCACGCGCCCTTCGTTCAGCAGCCGCTCGATGTAATCGGTGTGGTGAATCACATCATAGTGTCCACCCAGATCCGGGAACTCCTTCCCCATCTGGTGAAAACAATGCGGGCAGAACGTCACCACCGTTTTCACCTGATAACCATCGAGCGTTTCGATCACACCCTTGGCGAGCATCTGATACAGATACTCGTTGCCCATGCGACGTGCGGGATCGCCGTGACAGGTTTCTTCCTGTCCGAGAATGGCGAACTTCACATTTGCCGCCTGCAGAATGCGCGCAAACGCGACGGTGATTTTTTTCGCCCGATCGTCGAACGAGCCCATGCAGCCAACCCAGAACAGGATCTCCGGACGCTCCTCTCGCGCGACCATATCGGCCATCGTGGGAATGTCGAGCCCTTCGCTCCATCCTGCACGATCCGCTGCACTGAACGCCCACGGACTGCCGTTGCGCTCCAGTGACGTGAGCGCCCCCTGTGCTTCTTCGGGGAAGCGGGATTCCATGAGCACCAGATCGCGGCGCAACTCATTGATGATGTCGAGCTGATCGATCGACACGGGGCATTCTTCCACACACGCCCGGCAGCTGGTGCACGCCCACAGTTCTTCTTCAGTGATCCAGTCATCGAGCAGGCGTTTGTCGAGTACCGCCTGCTGCTCGGCGGTTGCCGTGCCACCACCCACCGCGTCGAGCGTCTGCGCCTTTTCCGTGAGTCGCGCGCGTGTTTTCACCACAATCATGCGTGGTGACAACATCTTGCCGGTGATGTTGGCCGGGCACGCGGCGGTGCAGCGTCCACACTCGGTGCACGAGTAACCATCCATCAGGTTCTTCCACGACAGATGCTCGACATCGGACGCGCCGAACTGCTCGGCGTCTTCCGCTTCGAGGTCCATCGGTCGCATTGCGCCGACACGACCAGGTCCCGAGGTGTTCGCGTACCAGGTGTTGATCAGCGAGGTGAGCACGTGCAGGTGCTTGGAGAACGGCAGGTAATTCGCAAAGAACAGCAGTCCCAGCGCGTGGATCCACCAGCTCGTGCGTCCGATCGCGTGCGCGGTGCCGGCGCCGAGCCCTCCGAACAGTGCCGCAATCGGTGCGGAGAACAGATGCCCGGCCGACGAGCCACCCGCGTGAATTTCCATGGCGAAGAGGAGCAGCAGCGTCACCATGAGCACCGTGATCATGCTCAGGATGAACAGTGCATCGCCGCCGTGTACCGGATCGCCGCTGAAGCGTTTGGGCTTGATCACCAGACGGCGGTAGAACAAAAATGCGACCGCGGCGAGCACGAGGCCGCAGAACAGCTCCTGCGAAAACACGTACACCACAAAAAGCGGCTGTGGCAGGAACCACGCGTACGAGAATCCGTTCACAACGCCCTGCACCAGGATTTCGAGCGCGCCGAGTGCGAGCACGCAGAAGCCCCAGAACACGAGGGCGTGCATCAGCCCGCCGAACCCGTCACGCATGATCTTGGTTTGCGCGATGCCAACGAGCAGCAAGTTCTTCGTGCGGGTGGCCGGATCGTTGGTGCGATCTTCAGCGTGTCCGATCAGCGCCCATCGGCGCAGCCGCAACGCGCTCCTGGTGAAGAACGCGGCGGCTGCCACGAGGCAGAATGCAAAAACGATGTTGAGCGGAGTCATGAGGCGATGCCAGAGAAAAACTCAGGACGCCCTGGCGGCCTTCACCGCGGCGGTGAGCACGGGCAGGACCTCGAGCACATCACCAACGATTCCATAGTCGGCGATCTTGAAGATGGGTGCGTCCTTGTCCTTGTTGATCGCGACAATCGTGCGCGAGGTGCGCATGCCGGCCAGATGTTGTATCGCGCCCGAGATACCAGCGGCGATATACAAGTCCGGACTGACGTTCCGACCGGTCTGTCCGATCTGATCAGTGTGCGGACGCCAGCCATCGTCGGTCACCGCGCGTGTGGCGCCAACCGCCGCGTTGCCGAACGCTTCGGCGAGATCTTCGCACAGCTTGAAGTTGTCGGCGGCCTTGAGTCCGCGCCCGCCGGCCACAATCACCGGCGCGTCGTTGAGGTCGATCTTGTCGGTGTTGCCCTGCTTGAGTTCAATCACTTTGACGCGAGAGGCCGACGGATCGACGGCTGACGTGATCGCTTCAATGACGAGCGCGCGCGCGTCTTCCGCCGGCGCGAAGGCGGCCGGACGGACGGAAAGCAGCGTGGGTGTGCCGGCGAGTGCGAGCGTGGCGATGACCTTGGCGTTGTTGATGGGATGCTGGCCCACCACGGCGCCGCCGTCGACAGAAAATCCGGTGAGATCCGGCACCAGACCAACGCCGAGCTTCGCCGCAACGCGCGGCGACAGATCACGACCGTGTGATGTGGCGCTGAAGAGCCCGAACCCGTACGTACCACCCTTGAGCTGTGCAGCGAGTGTTGCCGCGAGGGCTTCGGGGTTGTACTGCGTGAAGCCGGCGTGTTCGAGCACGAGCACCTTGTCGGCGCCGTGCGCGGCAAGCACATCGGCCTTGGCGCCAATGCCGGCGGCGCCCGCGAGCACCACGTGCACCTCACCGCCGCCCGAGAGTTCGGCGAGTTTGCGACCCGCGGTCACCGCTTCAAACGCAACCTTGCGCAGCTCACCGGCGCGCGATTCTGCAACTACAAGCACGTTGGCCATGATCAGAGCACCTTCGCTTCAGTCTGGAGGAGACGCACGAGCTCCGGCACCGCTGCGGCACCTTCGCCTACGATTCGACCGGCGGATCGCTCAGCCGGCAGCGCCATGGAGCGCACGGTAACCTGCGGCGCGTCAAGGTTGGCCGGCTTCACATCGAGCGGCTTCTTCTTCGCGGCCATGATGCCCTTGAGCGAGGGCAGTCGTTCCTTGTTGAGACCGTCGTCGATCGTGAGCACGGCCGGCAGCGGAAACTCCACCACTTCACTCGCGCCTTCGAGCACACGCTCGGCGCGGCCTGTCGCGCCGTTGATGTCAAGCTTGAACACATTGGTGACAACGGGCAGGTCGAGCAGTTCCGCGACCATCGGACCGGTCATCTGATTCATCGAATCAATGGCCACGCGTCCGAACAGAATCAGATCGTAACCTCCGTCGCTGAGCTCGCCGGCGAGCGCGCGCGCGACGGTCAGCCCATCGTACGTGCGCGCATCGGATTCGAGCAACACGCCGGAGTCGGCACCCATAGCCATCGCTTTGCGGATCTGTTCCTGCGCCGCATTCGGACCCAGGCACACCACGTGCACGGATCCGGCAGCAGCCTTCTCTTTCAGCTGCAAGGCCGCTTCAATGGCCCAGAGATCGAAGTCGTTGATGTCGTACTTGAGGCCCGTCTCTTCGTAGCGGGAGCCGTCCGCGGTAATCGCGAACTTCACTTCCATCACGGGGACGCGCTTGATACAGACGGCAATCTTCACCGCAGTCGCTCCATGCTCGGGTTGCTTGTGAATGAATTCACGAGGGAAAGCCAGGACAGTACGCGGCGGGCGACAACGCACATCGCGAAGCGCCAAGAATCACTTGAACGCATTCAGTCCCGTGATTGCCTGACCGATAATGAGCGAGTGCACATCGTGCGTGCCCTCGTACGTGTACACACTCTCAAGGTTGGCCATATGCCGCATGGCCGCGTACTCGGCGAGAATACCGTTGCCGCCAAGTAGTCGACGCGTCTCACGCGCCGCTTCCGTGGCAATGTTCACGTTGTTGCGCTTGGCAAGCGAGACCTGCACGGGCGTGAAGTTGCCGGCGTCCTTGAGGCGACCCAGATGCAGTGCGACCAGCTGCCCCTTCACAATCTCACTGAGCATGTCGGCGAGGCGCACCTGCTGAATCTGGAAACCACCAATGGGGCGATCGAACATCACGCGGTTCTTCGCGTACGACACTGCTTCCTCGAAACATGCCAGTGCCGCGCCGAGTACGCCCCACGCGATGCCGTATCGTGCCTGCGTGAGGCACATCAGCGGGCTCTTGAGACCGCCGGAGTTCGGCAGCACTGCGTTGGCCGCCACGTGGACGTCTTCGAACACCAGCTCGCTGGTGACACTCGCGCGCAACGACAACTTGCCCTTGGTTTCTTTCACGCTGAAACCGGGCGTGTCGGTGTGCACGATGAATCCGCGAATGGACTTGTCGCTTTCACCGTCTTCCGTCTTCGCCCACACGATCGCGATGTCGGACATGTTGCCGTTGGTGATCCACATCTTGCCACCGTTGATCACCCATGAACCGTCGGCCTGTTCGCGGGCACGCGTGGTCATGCCGGACGGATTGGAGCCGTGGTCCGATTCGGTGAGCCCAAAGCAGCCGATCAGTTCGGCCTTCGCGAGACGCGGCAAATACGTGCGCCGCTGTTCTTCGCTGCCGAACGCGAAGATGGGATACATCACCAGTGCACCCTGCACCGACGCAAACGAGCGGATCCCGGAATCGCCGCGCTCGAGTTCCTGCATGATCAAGCCGTATGCGACGCTCGACAGCCCCGCACAGCCGTATTCTTCCGGCAACGACGATCCGAGCAGTCCCATCTCGGCCATTTCGGGGATGAGTTCTTTCGGAAAACGACCGTCCACGTAACACTGCCCGATGATGGGCAGGATCTTTTCGTCGACAAACGCGCGCACGGTATCGCGAATCGCGCGCTCTTCTTCGGTGAGCGCCGCGTCAATGTTGAAGAGGTCGCCCGCGTGCGCGGTCAGTTCAACCGACGGCAGCGCCGGAACCGCAGTCACAGGATCGAGAGTCGTTGCCATACGCACACCTCATGGGGAATCGGGCGGCCATGGCGGCATCGCCCACTGCACAAAGCTAGCGCGGCGCTTGGCCGGTTCCCAGAGCCGGTGCGTCAAACGGCAGTGAACCGGCGTCCTGTGCAGGCGTCGGAGCGCCCCGGTCACGACCCAACGGTCACGACCCCACGGGTCGCCTGGCGCGCGGTAACACGCCCACTTCGCGTGCCTTGCGCCGGAAGGCCGGCCCATGGTCGAGCGGGCGGGCCGTTTCGTCCTGCCATTGGTGTACCATTTCGTGCAGCAGCGTGTGCAGCGCCTCGGCCCAGCCATCGCGCCGCAGGTGTCGCCGGCTGAGCACAATCTCGGAACCGACGGCATCTTCGCCGGCCGGGCTGAAGTGCCCGAGCCGGGTTTTCATGCGCCCCGAGAGACGCACGGGAATGCGCGTGAGCGACCCACCAAAGTGCTGCGCGTTGAGTTCGGCGTGCGCGTCGGCCAGGCGCGCCAGCAGCGGTGCATCGCCGGGGCGCACGGGCTCCTCTCGGCGCTGCGCGGCGGGGCGGTCGACTGGATGCGCGAGAATCACATCGCGCGCGGCCAGACGACCGGCTCGCGTGCGCGCCGTCGCGAAGGTGACCACGGCCCGCAGCACCGGTTCGGGCGCAGTGGCGTAGCCCTCGTGAATGCGCAGCGTGCGTCCCATCAGCGACACCATCGTGCGGCGCGTGCGCATGAGTGTGATCGTGTCGACGGAGTGCAGGCCGAGCGTGTGCAAACGGTGGAGCAGCGTGGCGGAC
>JBBRFQ010000034.1:0-24794 GCA_038224035.1 Gemmatimonadales bacterium | reverse complement strand
AACCATGCCTGCCCCCGCATCGAGCGAGCCCGCCCCTGGCGCGGCTGCCTGCTCCGACGTTGGCGCGGTCCGCTCGCTGCTCACGCGGCTGACGGTCGCGCTGAATCGTCGGCGCGCGTATGCGGCCACGCATCCCATGGTGGTGCAGGCGGAAGCGGCGCTGCTCTCGGCGTTGGGCCCGATCACCCAGGCCCGCGGCAGCATCACGATTGGCGTGGCACAGCCGGAGCTGCTCATTGATGGCGCGCCGCTGGAGGGAGCCGGCGCCATGGGGCGCGAGCTGGCCGAACGGCTGCACCGCCGAGGCGTGGGCGCGATCAGCCTGCACCCGGGCATTCACCTGGAGGGTTTGCAGGCCACGCTCGCGTGGCTGGCGCACGAGCCGATGGCGTCTGGATCGGCCTCGGAGCTGTCGGAATCGGCGCCGACCGTCGCTGGAATTACCGTTGGGCGCGTAGCCTACGACCGGCTGATTCTGGACGACGACGCGGATGCCGGCCGCCGGGAAGTCGCGGCACTGTGGCGGGCGTTGGCAGCGGCCGCGTTTGAGACGGCGCTTGAGCCTGACCCGGACGGTCGCAACCGGTTAAGTAGCGGCGGTCGCCCAGATGGCGGTGAGTCCGCCGGCGGTGACCTCAGCGCCAATGGTGAAGCCGTCGCGAATGGCCAGCTCTCCGCGGACGACGGACCCGGGCATTCGTGCGACGCCGACTCGGACGCAGCGCCAGAGGTCATCGCCCAGGCCATCGAACGCCGCGTACAGCATGAGCCGTACGCCAAACGTGTCGCGTTCGTGTTGCTCACGCTGACCACGCAGGTCACCAACGCGCCTCCGTCGGTGCGGGAGGAGCTCGCCGCTCGACTGCGCTCGGTGCTGCAACGCCTGAGCGACTCTTCGTTGTCGTCGATCGTGCGCGCCGTGGGTACTGGCAGCGAACAGCGACGGTTTTTGTCGTCGATCATCAGCGCGCTACCCGTGAGCGCGGTGATTGAGTGGCTTGAAATGAGCGCGCGTGCAACCGATCAGGAGCTCTCACACCATTTGCTCCGCATTCTCGCGAAACTCTCAACGCACGCGGGCGTTGCACACTCGGGCAGCAGCGCGCAGTTGAGCTTTCGTGACGCGGCGCGTGATCTGGTGTCCGGATGGGAGCTGAACGATCCGAATCCGATCGAGCACGCACAGCTGCTCGATCACATCGCCCTGTTCGACGGGGCGGCAGACGCGGGCAGGCGCGAAGGGGCCGATGCGTCGATCAGCGACCTGCCGCTCGAATCGGTGCGCCTCGTGCAGATGGCCTGCGAGATTGATGTGGCGGGCGAAGACGCCGTTGCGGCGGCGGACGCATTGATGGCCGCGGGACATGCCGTGCTCTTGTTTGAGTGGCTCGACCATGCACCCGGGACGAATGCGGCCCATCGGCTGCGAGCGGCGGTGCTATCCTCATCGTCGGTGACGACGGCGCTTCTTCGCGAGCCGTTCGATGCCGCCGCCGCCCGTTCGCTGCTCGCGTCGACGGAGCTGCCCTCGGCGCCGGCCCTGCTGCTGGCACTGGAGCAGTCGGGTAGTCGGGCGGCGCGCCGCTTGGTTTTCGATCGGCTGCGCGAGTTTGGAGCGGCCCTGGCGCCTCTGATCCGTCAACAGCTCGACGCCGCGCCGCCGTGGTACTTCGCGCGCAACCTCCTCGCGTTGCTGCGTGATGTCACGTCCGAAACGGGAGACACGCCCTTGGCTTCGCGCCTCGCGCACTTCATGCCATTCCTTGATCACGCGCATGAGCAGGTACGCATCGAGGCCCTGCGCTTGTTGCTCGAGGACAGCGCCAGTCGCGAACCGGCGCTGCGTCGCGCGCTGGATGATTGCAGTCCTCGCATCGTGGCCTCGGCGGTCGCCGCGGCGGCTTCCTTGGCGGCCGAGAGTGGCTCGCGTGGCCGGAACGTGTTCTCGCGTGACGTAGCCGCGCGACTGCTGCATCTGGCGGAGAACGAGGCACACGACGCGGAGCTGCAGGCCCGCGCCGTGCGCGCGCTGGCAGGAGCTGCGGGACCAACCGTCCGCGATTGGCTGATCGCGCACGTGACGCGCCGCACGCGTCTGCTGCGCCGCGTGACACTCGCGGATGCGCGGCCCACTGTGATCGCGGCGCTGCAGGTGCTGGCGCAAGGCTACGCGAACGATCCGCGTGTGGCGCCCGTACTCGCGTTGGCCCGTGAGCACGCCGACGCGCGACGCGATGCGGTGCAGCGCACCGCCGCGCACGCCGAAACGGCACCGCACCCCCACATGGCACCGCACGACGAACGCCTGGTGCGGGAGACCCGATGAAGCCCACCACGCGCTTCCTGACGGCGCTCGGCCAAACGCTGGCCGCGATGACGCTGTACGCCGCGGGGCATCCGGTCCGTGTCGCCGCGCGCGAACGATCGCTGGCCGCGTTGCAGGAGATTCTCGTGGACCGCGGTCCACTTCGCGTTTCATTCCTGCAGGGCGAGGTGATTATTGGCACACGTGTGCTACACGAACTACGCGGGTGGGACTGGGGCGTAAAGCTGGCCAACGCGGGCGTACAGCGATTGGAGATCGACGCTGTACCTACGCCGACGCACACCGACATGGATGTGCTGTTGGAGGCACTGCACGAGCGCCTGGCATCACCGAGCGGTCGCGAGCTTCCGCCGATCGCCGTGCGCGGGCTGCGCGCCGGTCCGCTGGCCGTGCTGGCGAACGACGACGGCACGGGAGACGAAGACTCGGCCGTCGTTGACCTGCTCGACGCGCTGGCCATCGACACGCTCGACGCCGAAATGGACACCGTGCGCTGGATTCACGAGGAGGTCGCGAACACGCGGCAGGTGCCGATGGCCGAAGTGGAAACGGTCATCCACTCGTTGGCTTCGGCCATGCACCGCGACCACGAAGTGGTGCTGCCGCTCCTCGAACTCAAGACTGTGGACCAGTACACCACGACGCACTCGTGCAATGTGGCGATGCTGGCGATGGGACTCGCCGAACATCTTGGCATCGCCTCGGCCGACGTTCGGGCGATTGGCACGGCCGCGCTGCTGCACGATATCGGCAAGGTGAGCATCCCGGCAGAACTGCTCTCCAAAGCGGGCTCACTCACGCCGGCGGAGCGCGCCGAGATCGAGCGACATCCCGTGGAAGGCGCGCGGATTCTGACGGCGCGCGGCCGTGGCAACGATCTGTCGGCGGTGGTGGCGTACGAGCATCACATCTGGGAGAACGGACGGGGCGGATACCCCATGTTCGCGTATCCGCGCCGCTGTCATTATGCCAGTCGGCTGGTGCATGTGTGCGACTTGTACGACGCCCTCAGTACGCAGCGACCGTACCGTGATGCCTGGCCGCGCGAGCGCACGCTGGTCATGTTGCAGGAGCGGTCGGGCGTGGAAGTGGACGCCGAGATGGTGCGGGCCTTTTTGTCGCTGTCGACGCGAGCGGCGGAGGCGCGGATTGTACTGCCGGACCCCGAGGCGGCGGACACGGCGATGATGGCGATGCTGACGCGAGCAACGTGAATGCGCGGTGGCTCGGGATTGCGATCAGAGCCCGAGCTCGCGCCGCAGTCGCGTAACATCCAAGGCCAGCAGATTCGCGTGGGGCGCCGTCGACTGGCGCGCTTCGATATCCTTGAGCAGCAGGATCAGCCGTGGACGCATGCGCTTGTCGCGCGCAGCGGCGCGGGGGGTCAACCCTTCGAGCGCGGGCAACTCGTAGTCCGGCCAACGCACCTGTTCCTGTTCGCCGAGCGAGGCGAGGTGCGCCAGGATCTCGGGCGGCATCGTTGCCGGGTCGTTGAGTTCGGTGAAGCTCGGGCCGCCACTCGACTTCGGCGAAGCCGCGCGTTTGCCCGACGCGCGGGACTCAGCGATTGCTGCCTGAAGATCTTCGGCAATCCGCACCCGGAAGGCGATTTGGTCGCCCGCGGCGGCTTCCACGGCCGAGCGGAGCGCGTCGGCTCGCGCCACCGAGTTGCTTTCGATGCGAAGTCCTTTGTCGGTCACGATGATGAGGCCCACCACCGAGTCGCTGCCGAGCACGGTCATGTGCAGCTTCGGCGCCGCCGTGATCGTAATCTCGGTGCGGCGACCCTGCCGCTCCGGCTGTTGCGCGCCTGGCAGATTCGCGAGGCGTTCTATCACCTCGTGTGACGGTGCGTGCAGCATGAACTCATCGCGCTGCGGCTCGAGGGTGTCGCCGTCGGTGTTTCGCAACTCAGGCATGCTGTCACCCGACGACGCCTGTTCCGCCACGACACGCCAGACGCCCAGCAGTGCCGCCTGGTACTCCCCGTCGCTGCGAATCTCCAGCGGAATGACCTTGCGTCGTGTCCGCGCGAGGCGTCGTGCGTATTTGAGTACACGATCCGCGTGGTCCGGTGTCAGCAGTTGCAAGTGCACGCCACCCATGAAGGCGATGCCATCCACCTGCACTACGTAGCCGCATAGCACGAGCCAAGGCTGCAGCACCTGCGTCGACGCACGATCGAGCACAAACACCGTTTCACCGCTGAGCAGGTCGCGCAACCTCGAGCCGTGGCCAGGCTCCACTTCTTGCACCTCCCACAATCCGATCGGAGCGTCAATGTGCGCCTGCACGAACCTTGCCTTCGCCGGCTCACGACGAAGCCGCTTGCGCTCCGCCCACCAGGCGGCGAACGGCAGCCCGTCGGTGACGGCGGAGCGATAGTGGTACAGGATCCACACTGACAAAATCATGAAGTCGGCATCGCCGAGGGGCGCATCGCTCAGCGACACGTGGTGCTCGATCGCTTGCTCCAGCCAGTGCTCCCCCAAGAGCCGCGCTGAATCACGACGGAGTACATCGGCGAGCAACTCGTCAAGCTGCTTGGCGTCGTCCGCTCGGCGAACTGCCTGACGTCGCGCGAACTCGGAGACTTCGGGGGTCGTGACCATGGCCGGAAAGTGAGCGGGCACGCGGTCCACGACAAGATCGTGGGTTCCGGTGGACGAACGTTGACGGTAAACGGTTGCCGCCAATTACGCCCTCTCCGTGTACCGTGGAGATCGCGCCCTCAGTTTACGGTTTGGCTAGACGGTTGACGGTGTACGGTTTGCACCGTGAACCGTTCACGGTAAACCCGTACCGTGAACTGAGGGCGCGATCCCGACGGCCCGCACCAATGCCAGTAAAGGCGGCCCTTCCAACGCCCCCGCCCCACCTCGCTATTGTTGAACATGCAGATCGACGTCGCCGCCCAACTTTCCGGTTCGCCGATGGCCGCCATCCCGCTCATTTTCGCGGCGGGCGTGCTCACCAGCCTGACCCCGTGTGTCTACCCGATGATCCCGATTACCGCGGCGATTGTGGGCGGACAGACGCTGGGGGCGGCATCAAGCGGCGTTGTAACGCCGGCGCCTCCCCGCTGGCGGACGGCCGCGCTCACCGGGGCGTATGTACTGGGACTGGCATCGATCTACGCCGGACTCGGACTGCTGGCGGGGTTGTCGGGCACGATGTTTGGCGCGGTGAGCAGCAACCCGTGGGCCTACTTTGTGATGGCCAACCTGCTGCTCCTCGCAGCGCTGTCGATGCTCGATGTGATTCCGGTACGTTTGCCCTCGTTTCTCGTGCAGCGGGCAGCGACGGCGGGCACCGGCGGGCGGGCGGCGGGGGCCTTTGTCATGGGTGCCGCATCCGGGCTGGTGGCCGCCCCATGCTCGGCACCGGTGATGGCCGCCGTACTCACCTGGGTGAGTGCCACCCAGAGCGCGGGATTGGGGTTTGTGTACCTGTTCACATTTTCGCTCGGCATGTGCGCGCTACTGGTGATTGTGGGACTTTCGGCGGGCACGGTATCACGCTTGCCCCGCGCGGGTACGTGGATGGTGTATGTGAAAAAAGGATTCGCCGTGGTCATGCTGGGGATGGCCGAGTATTACCTCATCAAGATGGGACAGGTCTACTTCTGATGCGCTTTGCCTTGCCGCTCATTCGTCTCTCCCGCGCCGCGATGCGTGTGGCGCTTGTGACGCTGGCCGCCGTCAGTTCGGTGGCGGCGGCACCCATGGTGTCCACCGCGATGTACGCGCAGGACCTCGGCATCAAGGTGGGGGCGGTTGCACCCAGCGGGCCGATCGAAACGCTGGACGGCCGGACCATCGCGCTGTCGTCGGTGATGAGCGGCAAGCCCACCGTGCTGGAGTTCTGGGCCACCTGGTGCGGCAACTGCAAGCAACTCGAGCCGGCAATGCTGGCCGCGCACACGAAGTACAAGGACCGCGTGCAGTTCATCGCGGTGGCCGTTTCTCTGAATCAGAGCGTCGAGCGTGTCAAGGCGTATCAGACGCGCTTCAAGCTGCCGTTCACGTTTTTGTATGACCGCCGCGGCGACGTGTCCGAGCTCTATGACGCACCGGCCACGTCGTATGTGGTGATCATCGACAAGGCCGGCAAGGTGGTGTACACGGGCGTTGGTGGCACGCAGAACCTCGACGCCGCCATCGCGAAGGCGCTGACGGCGTCCTGATTCCGCCTATGGCTTGCTGACCGGGCTCGTGTTGCCGGTGGCCGGTGGAGTCGCCGTCGCTTCACGCAGCACCATCTGCGTTCCCTCGTAGGTCACCACGAGCTTCGCCGCCCGCGTGAGCGCGTCAAGCGCTTTACCGGCGGATTCCAGCGTGAGCCTGGCGGTGATTGGTCGCGAGAGCAGCGAGGAATCGGCAAGCGCCGCGTCCACGTTGTGCCAGCGGCGCAGCTTCGCGAGCGCACGCTCCAGGGTCACGTTCTCGAGTATGAGTTCGCCATCCACCCACGAGAAGGCGAGTGCGACTTCCCGTGATTCCGGCGTCCGCATCGCGCCGTCGTTGGCGATAGCCAGTGATTCCCCGGCGTTGAGCGTGCGTGACGCGGACTTGCCCACCACGGGATGCACGCGCACCGACCCCTCGCGCACGTTCACGAAGAGTTCGGCGTCCTCCTCGTACGCACGCACGCTGAACGCGGTGCCGGTCGCAATGATCGCCGCGCTGCGCGAACGCACCTGAAACTCCGGCGACTTGCCCGGCGCGACCACAAAATGCGCGGCGCCGTCGAGCGCGAGCCCGCGCAGCGATCCGCCGAACCCCTTCGGTACGAGCATCGTGCTCCCCGCGCCGAGTTGCGCGGTGCTCTCGTCGAGCAGCGAGATCGTGCCGCGCTGTCCGGGGAACGCACGGAGTGTACGTGCATCCGGCGCTTCGAGTGCGCGAGTAAGCGCGAGCTCGGCGCTGCCGGTGTTCATGAAGCGCATGCCGAATACAATCACCGCCAGCAGCAGCGCACCGATCGCAATCATGCCGAGAGGCAAGCGACGGCCAGCGACGCTATTGACATGCTCCCGTGCATGCTTTTTCGCCAGCACGCGGGATTCTTCACGATGCGCCGCCAGCTGCTCCGCCGACACGTGCAGGCGTTCGCTGATTTGCTGCCACGCGTGCTCCGCGGTCATGTCGGCCTTTGCCGACGGTGCCGTCACCTGGACACCCTCATGCAGTTCGAAGCGGTGCAGTGACGCGCGTTTGCGCAGTTCATCGGCGGCGCGATGCGTCACCGCGTCGTCGAGATAGGCGTCAACATCGCGCGGCGTCGCAAACGTCGCGCGGTCGGCCCAGGCGCTCAAGAGCACACTCAGCGCCACGCGCGGCGCGGCGCTTGATTGATCGCGGAGCGGCGTTCGCGCTTTGTCGACGAGCGCGTCGAATCGCGTCCTGACCAGCTGTTCGAACGCAGCCTCGTCACCAGCGCGAAGCGCGGCGATCTGATCAGCTGCAAGAGGGGTGAGCGTCGCGGGCATGAAAGCCTCCCGGCATGCTGGTGCCGTTCTCGTGGAGTGCGCTCCCGGGGCAGCAGTACGGCTCCCCAGTTGACGAAGGACACGCACAGACTCCACCATGGGGGCTGCCGCGCGAATGCGCCAGAGGCGTTTGTCACCATCGATCGGTATCGGGATTTGCTCGTCGGCGAATCCCTGTCGGACTTTCCCTGACTCAAGGACGCGCGTGTTACTCATCTACGGCGTGACGGGATATACAGGTCGCTTGATCGTGGAGCGCGCCGTCGCGGCCGGCCTGCGGCCGCTGCTCGCGGGACGGGACGCGGCGAGTGTTCAGGCCGTCGCCGCGCCGCATGGCCTGTCGACTCGTGCGGCGTCGCTGCACGACACCGGAGCGCTTGATGCCCTGCTCGAGGGTGTGCGCGTGCTGTTGCACTGCGCCGGACCATTCTCGCACACGTACCGGCCGATGATTGACGCGTGCCTGCGCCATCGTGTGCACTACCTCGACATCACCGGTGAACTGGAGGTGTTCGAAGCAATCGCCGCGCGCGATGGCGAGGCGAAGCGCGCGGGCATCATGTTCATGCCCGGCACCGGATTCGATGTGGTGCCGAGTGATTGTCTGGCGGCGCATCTGCACGCGCGTTTGCCCGAGGCGACGTCGCTCGCGCTCGGTTTCCGCACGCTTGGCGGTGTGTCGCGAGGCACCGCGCTCACCATGGTGCAGAATCTTGGGCGCCCCGGATGGATTCGGGAACACGGTGCGCTGCGTCCGGTGCCGGCGGCGTTTCACACACGCACGATCGATTTCGGTGACGGACCGAAACTCGGCGTCACCATACCGTGGGGCGATGTGAGCACGGCGTATCACAGCACCGGTATCGGCAATGTGCGTGTCTACATGAGCGTGCATCCGAAGCAACTCGCCATGCTCAGGCGCTCGCGCGCGCTCGGCTGGCTCTTGCGCAGTGGATTCGTGCAGCGCCGGTTGGCCAACAAGGTACGCGCCGCCCCGCCGGGCCCGAGCGATCGCGCGCGGGCCGAAGGCGCGAGTTTACTCTGGGGCGAAGCGACCGCGCCGGATGGGCGCGTGGTGACCTCGCGCCTGCGCGGTCCGGAGGGGTACACACTCACCGCGGACACGGCGATCCGAATCGCGCAACGAGTACTCGCCGGCGACGCGCCTTCCGGATTCCACACGCCGTCCCGCGCGTATGGCGCTGATTTCATCCTCGAGTCGCCCGGCGTGAGTCGGACCGATTTGTAGGCGCCACACGCGGGCGCACGGCGTGATGTGCCCGCATCCGACTCCGGTTACAGGCGGTGCCGTTTGTGGATAACTTGCGCAGATGCTGCGACCGCGATCCTGGCGGCCGTGATTCATCTCGTGTGCGACACCTCAACTCGTCACCATGACCACACCACGCGTTCCCGTGCCGTCGAGCAGTGCCGATGTCGGTACCGGTGTCATCGATCCGGAACTGCTCGAAGAACTGGACCTCGAGTCGTCGATTGACGTCGGCACATCGCTGTGGGCGGTCGTTTTCGCGGGAGGCATCGGCACCCGCTTCTGGCCCATCAGCACCCCCGACCGACCCAAGCAGGTGCTCCCTCTCGTCGACGCGCGGCCGTTGATCGCCGATACGCTCTCCCGCCTGTCGCCAATGATCCCTGCGCACCGCGTGCTCGTGGTCACGAGCGCCGACATCGCCGATGTGCTGCACGCCGCGATTCCTGAGTTGCCGCGCGCCAATCTGCTCATTGAACCACGGCCGCTCGGCACCGCCGCGGCGCTCGCGTGGGGCGCACAGGAAATCAGCCGACGCGCCGGTCCCAAAACCGTGTTCTGTGCATTGCACGCCGATCTCGCCGTGGACTATCCGGACGCGTTCCACGACACGATTCGTCGCGCGGCGCAGTTGGCCTCACGCGATCCATGGCTGGTCGCGATTGGCGCGAAGCCGACTCGATGCGAACCGTACTTCGGCTATCTCAAGCCCGGTCTGCCCCTCGATTCGTTTGTCTCGCTCGCCGACGGTGGCGCGTGTCATGTCGAGCACTTCGTGGAAAAACCGTCGCTGGCGCTGGCTGACACGTTGATTGCGGACGGCGCGCTGTGGAACACGGGCGTGTTCGTGTGGCAGGCGCAAACGGTGCTCGACGAACTCACGGAGCGTGTGCCCGAGATCGCGCGTGGCCTGCCGTATCTTTCGGCCGGCGAAATGCCATTGTTCGTGGAGCACATCACGAGCAGCATTTCGATTGATCGTGGCTTGCTTGAGCGCAGCGAAAAGGTCGTTGTGCTCAACGCCAATTTTGGTTGGGACGACGTGGGCACGTGGGCGTCATTGCGACGTGTGCGCGAGCTCGACGATACGGGCAACGGGGTGATGGGCCCGGTGCATTGTGTCGACGCGTCGGGGAACATCATTCACAGCGAGAACGGCGAGATTGTGGTGTATGGTGTGAGCGGATTACTCGTGGTAAGCATCGAAGGGCTCACGTTCGTCACCACGCTCGAGCGCGCGACCGAACTCGGCCCGCTGATTGCGCAGTTACCACCGCACCTGCGTGTGCGCCCGGGAAAAACGCCGCCGATTTCCTGACGCCGCGACGCAGCGCACTTCCAGCGTGCGCTGCGGTTGGCCGCTCACGCCCCGCGAAACACCGGCGCGCGTTTCTCCATGAACGCCGTCATCGCTTCGCGCACGTCGGCCGTGCCAAAGCATGTCTTGATGTGCGACAGCTCGCTGCGCAGCTGCGCTTCCAGGGATGCGCTCGCACTTTCAACGAGCAGTCGCTTCGTGAGCGCCAGCGCGACGGGCGGACCGGCGGCGAGCTGCGAGGCAAGTAACTGCGCGGCCGAAAGCACCTCCGCGTCAGGCACGACGCGCGAGACCAACCCGATGCGCTCGGCCTCCGCCGCATCGATATCCCGGCCCGTGAAAATGATCTCGGCGGCACGACCGTGCCCGATCAGGCGCGGCAGAAACCACGTGACGCCAGCATCGGGCGAGAGGCCGCGACGGACATACCCAGCCGTCATTCGCGCACCGGCGGCCACAATCCGCAGATCACACGCGAGGGCCAATCCGAATCCCGCGCCCGCGGCAGCACCGTTGACTGCGGCGATCACCGGCTTTTCGCACGACGCCAACGCGAGTACCCACTTCCCCACCCAGTACAGCGGGTCCAGTCGGCCGGCACGGGTGCCACCCGTGAGCGACACGGGCTCGCCGAGATCGAGCCCCGCGCAAAACCCGCGACCGGCTCCGGTAATCACCACAACCCGCACCGCATCGTCGTGCGCGGCCTGTTGCAGCGCCTCCGGCAACTCGTCTGCCAGACGAGGGTTCACGGCGTTCAGTTTTTCCGGTCGATCCAGCGTGATGGTGCGGACGCCCTCGGCAGTCGTTGTGATCAGCAGGTGGCGGAAGGACGGCTTGGACTCAATCAATTCGGACATGCGGGCCTCACAGTGGGGCGGAAAAGCGAACGAAATACGAACCGCGATCGCGGAACCGATGCTCAACTTCCCTCACCGCGAGCCAATCGTCAACGCAACCGACCGCGTACCACTACCGTTTTGACCCTCCGTCTGTGTAGATCACAGCATCTATCTCCCGACGTGCCCTGAACGTGCACCGCCGTCTGGTCCGCATTTCACTCACGTCCGTTACGGTCAGCGTCCTATGCCCGGCACTCGCAGTCCTCGTCCCGCACCCACCGCGCGTCAGCTCCACGAAGACGAAGACGTCGCGTTCAACGCGCACCCTATGGCGTGCGCCGATGCGCTCTCGCGTACGGCCGACGAATGTGCGCGCCAGCGCGAACGGCTGTCCAAGTTGATCTCCCGCAACGTCGGGCGCGCCGAACTCACGGCGGCGCATGCCATTGTTGAGACGTGTGACCTGGCGCTTGAAGAGTGCGTGCTCTGCTACGAGATCGCCTGCAAGACCGACTCGATCGCTGACGAAACGTTGCGCAAGCAGGCCAACAGCCTCTGGCACGCTGCGCGCGAATATCTGCGGCGGCATTCGATTGCCGACCACGCCTCGCGCCTGATCAAGCAGCACGACGCCGTCGCGCTCGGCGACCTGCATTTTGAGTACGAACTCGAGGCGTCGGCCGCACTTGCACTTCGCCACGCCTGCACCACGTACTTCAAGACTCGCCCCGAAGCCGCCTGACGAGCAGCGTCTATCATGTTCTCGTTCCGCGTGCTGCGCTCGTGGGTACGCACGCGCAACCGCTTTGCGCTGATCGGCGGCACCGATGTCGACGGCACAGTACAGCGCCTCGAATCGGGAATCCCCGTCCGTGGTGAACGGGCCTGGCTGCTCATTTGCTCGTGTCTGCTCGCGAGCATCGGGCTCGATACCGGTTCCGCGGCGGTCATCATTGGCGCCATGCTCATCTCGCCGCTCATGTCGCCCATTCTCGGCGTCGGACTCGGCACCGCGCTCGCTGACCGTTCGCTGCTGCAGTTCGCGCTGCGCGAACTCGCGCTGGCCACGGCGATCACGCTTGGTGTCAGCGCACTGTACTTCACCGTGTCGCCGCTTGGCGAACCCACCACTGAGCTGATCTCGCGCACGCAACCCACGCTGCTCGAGGTGGGCGTGGCGTTGTTCGGCGGCATTGCCGGAATTGTCGCTGGCTCACGTCGCGACCAAAGTATGGCACTGCCGGGCGTGGCGATTGCCACGGCGCTCATGCCGCCGCTCTGTACCGCAGGATTCGGACTGGCCACCGGGCGACCGGCCTTCTTCTTCGGTGCACTGTATCTCTACGTGATCAACGCCATTTTTATTGCGTTGGCCACCTTCGGCATTGCGCGTCTCCTCGGATTTCCGCTGCGCAGTTTTGCGGACAAAAAGGCGAGACGGCGTGAGATCCGACTCGTCACCGCCATCGCCGCGATCGCCGTCCTGCCCAGCGTTGGCTTCCTCTACTTCACCGTACAGAACGCGCGTGAACGTCGGCGTGTAGATCAGTTTCTGGCGGCCGAGGTGGTGCCGCGCGGCGGTGAAGTATTGCGCTGGACACGCGCCGACGTCGGCGATTCGGCGCGCATCAAGTTGTTTCTGGCTGGGCGGCCGCTGGAAACTGAGACGGTCGATACGTTGCTCGATCTGCTGCCCGCGTACGGGCTCAACGACTTCGGCATCGACCTCGTGCAGAGTGATATCTCGTCGCGCGACTTGCTCCGTATGGAATCCGATGTGCAGCGGGGCATTCTGCAGGCCATTGAAATGGCGCAGTTGGCACGCGATTCCACCGCGGCCATCGAGGCCGCGCGACGCGCGGCAGTGCCGCCAAATGTGCTGGACACGGCACAGATTCGACGCGTTGCCCGTGAAATGGCGAGTGCATTTCCAGAGTTCATTACCGTGGCGTACGCGGCGCAGGCAAACCTGTTGGCGAGCGATTCACTGCGTCCACCGCCAACGCTGTTCGTGGAGTTCGGCGCGAATATCAGCGGCGCGAGCCGCCTCGAGATTCTTGGGCGAGCGCAGGCCTTGGTGCGCACGCGGATTGGCTCCGACTCGATTCGACTCGTGGCCCGCTGAGCGCCGCCGAGCGGGCAATCCGTGTGAAGCGAGCTTTCGCTATTGCAGCTCCCCGATCCGGTCTTCCGGCCTCGAGAGCGCCTGAGGCCGGAAGACGGAATCGGGAACGGCCCCGGGGTTGAAGTGACGCGGCGGTGCCCGACGAAGGGGACAACCAATGTCCAGCCCGTAGGACACATGCACCGGGCACTCGGAAGGTATCCGGCTAAGTCGTTGAACCTCAACAGCTTGCTGCAACGTGATCAGTGGCACTCATTTTGCTCCGTACCCGATTGGTCTGCCTCTTCCCACCTGTCTCCAATCTTCGTGAGCATTCAAATGTCACCTCGCCCGCTGCCCGCCCGTTCGGCGTTTGTGATTGCCGCGCTGATCCTCATCGCCGCGGCCGCCCTCCCCGTCGAAGCCTTCGCGCAGGATCGCTCGTGGCCACCGCAGTACCGCCGCGACCGACCGCAGTTCGCGCTCGAAGCGTCAGGCGCGTTGGCGCAGCTTCGCGGCAATGCACTCGGCCCCGCCAACGACGGCAGCGGCTTCGACGTCATGGGGTCCATTGGCGTCAGCGTGCTGTCGCTCGGCGGTGGCTACCAGCGCTCCACGCACCGGCTTGGCGCCGGTGATGCGGTCGTGCAGGGGGTGTTCTTCGAGCCGCGCCTCGCGCTGCCACTCGTCGCGCGCAACTTCACGCCGTTCGTCTATGGCCGAGTCGCGCGACTCGAGCGCACGTCACCCGCCGAAATCGGGGACGACGTCGCCACAGGTACCGGTGTGGGCGCCGGACTCGGGACGTACGTCTGGCTCGCGCCCAATGTGCAACTGAATACGACGGTGGGCTGGACCGATCTGCGCTTCAGTCAGGGAAACGCCGTCGCCGGTTCGGCATTTGCTGGCCGCACCAACGGTAGCAGCTGGGGTGTTCGCGCCGGTCTCACCCTTGGCTTTGACCGTTGGGGTCGGTGATCCCGTTATTTCTCGTCGCCGGTCAGCGCCAGTTCAAGCAGTTTACGTGACGGCTGCGGGTCGCGGGTCAGATAGACCTGCAGCCGATCCACGACCACGGGCGCGGCGACGCGCAGCGCGAGCAGTTCGCGTTCCGCAGTGCGTGTGAGCGTGCGATAAAAGTTGAGCGTGCAGTGCGGCGTGAACAGAAAGCGGGCGGGCTTGAACGGCAGACCGCTCGTCGCAATGCGCTCGTGCAGCGTGCGCAGCGGCCCGTTGGGATCCAGCGGCAGCGAGATGATGTCCGTTTGCATGAAGCGGACGGGCGCCCCGAACGTGAGCGACATCGGGGCGGTGGTGGCGGCAATAGGCGCCAGCGCCTCGCGAATGCGCTCGACCGGCGTATCAGTGGGAATCGCGCCCACGCCTGACGATCCCACCAACGTGACGTGAGGCGGGGTCAAGCGAGCGAGCTTCATATCGTAGCGCTCCTGGATCTCGCGCACGATGCGTCCAGCCTCGCCCGGCAGCTCGGTCATGACAAAAATACCAAATGAAGCGGCCACGTCAGCGCCGCGACCGAATCGGGCACGCGCCACGCGCGGCGAGGTCGCGCCGTCGCCGACTCAAACCATGGTGCAACGCGCCGTCAGGCGAACTCAAGTACGACACGAACATTCGAAACGGGGGTACGGGAAATCGGTTGCGGCACAGTAAAACTGTGGCGACGCCGCGGATGATCAACGCGGGCCAGCACGCGCACCCTCACGCGTGGCCTCTCCATGCTGTAACTTGACCTCATGGGCGAAGCGATGGCAGTGATTCGCGAATACGCGAGCGAAACCGAAGCGCATGTGGCGCGCAGTGTGCTCGAAGCGCACGAGATCCCCGCGGCCGTGCTGCGCGACAGCGCGGGAGGCATGTTGCCGTCCATGCAGATGGTCTTTCCGGTCCGTCTCGCGGTACGGGAAGTCGATGTGAACCGCGCGCTCGATATTCTTGACGCGCCGTTCACCGAAGGTGACGACGATTACTCCGGCGACGACTTCATTCCGCCTGTCGGCTGACTCGGTGGCGCGCGGCCCGTTCAGCGAAGCGGTCGTGTGCATTACGGGCGCGTCGAGCGGAATTGGCGCCGAGCTCGCACGACAATGTGCGGTCCAACAGGCGCAGCTCGTGCTGGCGGCTCGCAACGTCGAACAACTTGAAGCCGTGGCCGCCGAATGCCGCGCCAGCGGCGCGCCGGTGCTGGTGGTCAAGACCGACGTGACCGTTGAGGCAGACTGCAAGGCCATGGTCGACGCGACGATAGCGCAGTTTGGTCGTCTCGACATGCTCATCAACAACGCCGGACTCGGCGCGAGTGGTCTGTTCCGCGACATCACCGACCTCAGCGTGTTTGAACGGGTGATGCGTGTGAACTTTCTCGGCAGTGTGTGGTGCACCTCGTTCGCGCTACCGTATCTGCTAGAATCGCGCGGGCGGCTGGTAGCCGTCTCGTCGCTCACCGGATTGGCCGGTGTGCCCAAGCGCACGGCCTACGGCGCGACAAAGCACGCGATGGCCGGGTTCTTCGATTCGCTGCGCATCGAATTGGATGGCACCGGTGTGAGTGTGACGGTGGTGTATCCGGGGTTTGTGTTCTCGGAGATCAACCGGCACGCGCTCAGCCCCGACGGCACACCGTGGGGTGATCGCGGCTACAAACGCCGACCGGGCGACACGATGCCCACCGACGAATGTTGCCGCCTGATTCTACACGCGGCGGCGCGTCGTGATCGAGATCTTGTGATGACGTGGCGCGGCAAAGTCGGGCGCATGCTCAAGCTGATTGCGCCGTCGCTGGTGGATCGGTTGGCCAAGCGTGCGATCGACGGGAAGCAGTAGCTATCAGCCTCCTGCCCGTCTCCCCCGCATCGCTCGCGCAGGCCGCCGCCCTCCTGCGGCGCGGCGAGCTCGTCGCTTTCCCCACCGAGACCGTCTACGGCCTCGGCGCGAACGCGCTCGACCCGGAGGCCGTCGCTCGCATTTTCACCGCCAAAGGTCGGCCGGCGTGGAATCCGGTCATCGTGCACGTCGCTGACCGCGATGCGGCTCGGGCACTGGTCTCACAGTGGCCTGAGCGCGCGGAGCGCTTGGCGCGCACGTGCTGGCCCGGCCCACTTACGCTCGTGCTGCGCAAGCGTGATGTCGTACCCGATATCGTCACCGCCGGTACGGATACAGTCGCGTTGCGTGTTCCCTCCCATCCCGCCGCGCTGGCGCTCCTGCGTGCGGCTGGCGTTCCGATTGCGGCACCCAGCGCGAATCGCTTCACGCAGCTCTCGCCAACCACGGCGCAGCACGTGGCCGATGGTCTCGGCGATCGAGTGTCACTGATTCTTGACGGTGGACCGTGCGAGGTTGGGATCGAAAGCACGGTGCTGGACCTGACCGGAGACGCACCCATCATTCTGCGGCCTGGCGGCATCAGCGCGGACACGATCTCGCACCTGCTCGGCGAACCGGTGCGGTCTCGGGTACTGGCGATCGACCATCGCCGCGATGACTCGGAGCCGCAGCGCTCGCCCGGTGGTGCCACGCGGCACTACGCCCCGGACGCCGAGGTGTGGTTGACGAGCGCCGCTGAGACCGACGACGTGCAAGCCGCGATTGCGCGCGTAGCGGAGACGCCGGGCTCGCGCGTTGGTGCGCTGCTGCGTGAGGGCGGGATGCGGCTCTCCGGCGTTCAGCGCACATTGCTTCTCCCGGCGAATCCCGATGGCTATGCACGGGGGCTGTATGCCGCCTTGCATACACTCGACCGCGAAGGATGCACGGTGATTGTGATTGAGACGCCTCCGCTTGGCGCCGACTGGGACGCAGTGCGGGACCGGCTGATGCGCGCGACGCGCTAAGCGGCCAAGCTTACGCCCGCGCCCTGTTGGTGACCCGCCCGCTCTATAGATTGCGCGGATGCTACCGATCGATCTCTCCGGCAAGCGCGCCCTGGTTGCAGGCGTCGCTGACGATGGCGGCTTTGGCTTTGCCATTGCCAAGGCGCTCGCGCAAGCGGGTGCGACCGTGTGTGTGGCCACGTGGCCACCCGCACTCAACATCTTTCTCACGCTGCTCGAGCGGGGCAAACTCGACGAGTCGCGTACGCTGCCCGACGGCTCGCTCTTCTCGTTCGAACGCATCTATCCGCTCGACGCCGCCTACGACGACCTGGAGAGCGTCCCCGAAGACGTGCGCACCTCCAAGCGCTACGCCAATCTCGGCGACTTCACGATTGCCGGCCTCAAGGCACGCGTGATCGAAGACTTCGGCGAGCAGCCGCTCGACATCCTCTTCCATTCGCTTGCGAACGGTCCGGAAGTGAAGAAGCCGCTCCTCGAAGTGAGCCGCAAAGGCTACCTCGAAGCGGTGAGCGTAAGCGCCTATTCCAACGTGGGCCTGCTGCAGCAACTCGGCCCGATCATGCGTCCGGGTGGTTCGGTGTGCTCACTCACCTACATGGCCAGCGAGCGCGCCGTGCCGGGCTACGGCGGTGGAATGTCGTCGGCCAAGGCAGCCCTTGAAAGTGATACGCGCCTGCTGGCGTTTGAAGCCGGCCGCAAGTGGGGCGTGCGTGTGAACACCATTTCGGCCGGTCCGTTTGCCTCACGCGCGGCCAAGGCGATCGGCATCATTCAGCGCATGGTCGACTACTGCGCGGCCAACTCCCCGCTGCCAGAGGCGCTCGACGCGATGGACGTAGGTCACACCGCAGCGTTTCTGGCCAGTCCGCTCGCGGCTGGTATCACCGGCACGACGCTGTACGTGGACAAAGGCTACCATGCGATGGGCATGGCCGTCGATCCAACCTCCGCGGCGATCGTGTAAGCCGTCTCGCGACGAATGGCCACCAGGACGGTATCGCAATGATTTCGCAGTGGTGGCGCAGCGTTCGCGTCCAGCTCCTGGCGCTGATGCTGGTGGTCGCGCTGCCGCTCATCATTGCGCATATCGTGCAGTCCAGAGCGCAACTGCGCATCAGCCGTACCGCGGCCGAAGAGCGGGTGGAACAGGCTGCGGAACTGATGGCCAATCGTACCGACGACTGGATCGAGAGTGCCTCGGCCGCGTTTTTGTCGCTCGCCGATCCGGTGCGGCAGCACTGGGACAACCGGCCGGCGCTCGACTCGCTGCTGGGCATTGCCTCAAGTGCCTCAAACGAACGCTTCGTCCATTTCTTCGTCACCGATACGTTCGGAAAAAACCGAGGCAGCGGACGACCCACGGCCGACCGGGACACCATCGACTTCCGCAAACGCGACTATTTCCGCGCTGCGCTCCAGTCATCTGGCACGGTCGTTGGTGCGCCGAGGCGCTCCTTCGTGCTGGCGGATCGCGTCTGGGTCGTGATTTTTGCCCGCGCGCTGCGCACGCCGGATGGACGCGCTTACGGCGTGATCGCGTCTCCCGTACGCATCGATACACTCACCGATTTCATCAACATCGCGTCGTTCAAGCAGCGTCCGCTCGTCACGTTGCTCGATACCAGCGGCACGATTGTGGCGCGCTCACTGGCGGCCGATTCGTTCGTCGGCCGTAACGTGTTCTCGTCGACCGGCGCGCGACCGCAGTTTCCCGATAGCACGATCGTGGATATCGTGCCGGGCAGCGACGGTGTTGCGCGGCTCACCGCGAGCGTGCGCAGCCGTCGCGCGCCGTGGCTCGTCAATGTCGGACTCTCCGTGGATGCGTTCGAAGCGCCGCTGCAGGCACAGCGACGCGACGATATCCTGCTCTCGCTCGCTGCGTTGCTCCTGGCCGCCGCCGGTGCGATCGTGATCGGCGGGCGCATCGCGCAACCGCTGACAGCGCTCGCGAGCGATGCGCGTCGCATTGCCGATGGTGAATCGGCGCATCGCATCAACGTGTCCGGTCCGTCGGAAGTGCAGATGCTCGGCAACGCGCTCAACCGCATGACGCAAACGGCGCAGCGACGAAACGATGCGCTGGCGGACGGCGAACGGCGCTACCGGTTCATGTTCGAGTCGAATCCGCTGCCGATGTGGGCGTGGGACTCGGAATCGATGGAGATTCTCGCGGTGAACGACGCGGCCGTTGGGCATTATGGCTATTCGCGCGAAGCCTTTGTGGGGCAACCGATCACCCTGCTGCTTGATCCCTCGGAGCACGAGCGCTTCTCCACCAACCGGTTGCCCTTCACGGAAAATCGGCAACACGCAGGATTCTGGAAGCATCGGACCGCCACCGGTGCCCAGGTGGAAATGGAAGTCATCACCACGTCATCGCGCGGACTCGGTGCCGCCAGCTGGCTGTCGATCGGGATCGATCTGACGGCGCGTCGCGGCGCCGAACGCGCGCTCGCCCGCAGCGAAGAACAACTTCGGCAGTCGCAGAAGATGGAAGCCGTTGGAGCGTTCGCCGGTGGCATTGCGCATGACTTCAACAACCTGCTCACCGGCATCATCGGGTTCTGCGAACTTGCACTGAGCGATCTGGAGCCCGCGCATCCGGTGCGCCCCGATATCGTCGAGGTGGCGGCGCTCGCGGAACGCGGCGCGGAGCTCACGCGTCAGATCCTCGCGGTGAGTCGCAAACAGGTATTGCGTCCCGCGGTGCTCGATCTCAACGCCGCGCTCACCGATCTCGAACGCTTGCTCGCGCGGCTGGTGGGCGAAGATATCACCGTGGTCACCATGTTTGATCCCGCGGCGGGCGCCATCGAAGTGGACAAGGGCCAGCTGGAGCAGGTGGTGCTCAATCTGGTGGCTAACGCGCGCGATGCCATGCCGAACGGCGGCACGTTGTTTATCAGCACGCGCGCCGTGCCTGCGAATAGCGCTTCCGAACCGGGGCCGGGCCGCTGGGCGATGCTGGAGGTACGGGACACCGGTGCGGGTATGAGCAGCGCGGTACGCGAACGGATTTTTGAGCCGTTCTTCACCACCAAGGAACGTGGCAAGGGCACAGGCTTGGGCCTCGCGCTGGCGTATGCCATGGTCGAGCAGTCACGGGGACGCATCACGTGCACGAGTGAACCCGGTATCGGCAGCACCTTCCAGCTTACGTTCCCGAGCGTGTCGGCACCGCCGGAGGATCGCATCACGACTCCCGATATGCCGTCGGTGCTGGTCGGTGGTCGCGAGACGGTCCTGCTGGCGGAAGATGAGTCGTCCGTTCGTGCTGTCGCGACCGCCGCACTCGAGCGCGCGGGGTACACCGTGATCGCCGCTCCGGACGGTCCAGCGGCGCTGGCGTTGGCACGATCGTTCGCGGGCACGATTGATCTGTTGCTCACCGATGTGGTGATGCCTGGAATGCACGGGCGCGAACTCGCCGACGCGCTGGTCATCGAGCGTCCCGGCACGCGCGTGCTCTACGCGTCCGGTTACACCGACGACGCGATCCTGCTGCGCGGAATCCGTGTCGATGAAGTTGCGTTCATTCAAAAGCCGTTTACGCCGCAGCAGTTGACCACGCGTATCCGCGAGGTGCTCGATGCGCCACGAGTCCCGACAAAGGCGTACGACTATCCGCACCACGTCACGTAGCGCCCACCGGATCTGCTGATGGGAATTGTCCTGTTCGTGATGGGTGCGGTCGTGGCTGTGGTGCTCTCCATGCTGGTAGGAGGATTGCTGCTGCCGCGCGCCCACGACGTCACCCGCGTGTTGCGACTGCGTGCCGCGCCTGACGTGGTGTGGTCACTCATCGCCGAACCGGCGGCATATCCGACGTGGCGTGATACCATGTCGTCCGTTGACATTGAAAGCACAGCGCCCCTGCGCTGGCGCGAGTTCGGTGATGACGGATCGCTGGCGTTCGAGGCGGTTCGCGTGAACGCGCCGCAACACTTCGCGGCGCGGCTGCTCGATGACGATGTCGCCCGACACCTCGAACGGGAGTTCACACTTGAACCAGACAGCGCCGGCACACGGGTCGTGTATCGCGAGCGCAGCACCGTGCACAATCCGATCGCGCGCTTTGTGAATCGCTACATCGTTCGGCGCACCGGCGCGAGTGACCGGCTGCTGGTCGCGCTGGCGATGGCGCTCGGCGAGCAGGCGCAACCCGACGACGCGTAGCGCACGCGACCGCCGGCGCACAACCCGCGAACGTGTGTGCCTAGAATCGCCAGAGTCGCGTGAGGAAAAACCCGAGCGCGTTGGCTCGGCGCAGTTCCTGCTCCGTGAGCGACGGATCCGGCAAAAAGAAGCGCGGCTGGAAGGTGGACTCGAGGCTCAGTCCGGGACTGCGAAGGAATCGGTGCTCGATACGGAAACCCGGCACCGCGCTCAGCTGCGCTTGCAAGCCGACAAACGTCCCCGTGGTGACGTATTTGCCGAACTCCACCTGCGTGCCTTTCAAAAACGTTTCAAACGCGCCGAAGTTGCCGCTCGCCAGTTCGGTTGGCACGTTCGCGGGCGTGATGTTGAACACGTCGGCGCCGAGTGAGCGGGACGCCTGCCCCTCGAGTTCGTTCACGGCGACGCCCAGCGCCACGCCGGCCAGCTGCCGTGTAGCCAACGCGGCACTGGTACCAACCAGACTGCCGCCGGCCGAACCGCCCGCGACACTGGAACCGCCAAACTGCAGCAGCGATCCGGATTCGCTGCCGAACGCGAGATAGCTCAGCAGATCGCTCTGTGAAATGGGTGGCTGCGCATCGCTCTCCAGCGTCACGCGCGGATTCAGCATCGTGCCGCCAATGTTCACGCGCACAGCCAGCGCCTGCTGCGACGCCTGCTTCACCTCGAACTCACCGGTCAGCTGCAGGAGTGGATCAATCTCCTCGGTGCCGATGAACGTGGCCGTGCCTCGCTTGATCTGGAATCGTTTGCTCAGGAACTCGTATTCGCCACGATCGGTGACGACCACACCATCAAGTGACAGCGCCCGTCGACGCTGATCGATGGCAATGCGAAGGTCACCATCGCTGTAGATCTCGATATTCGCTTCTTGCGAGCGTACCCATGTGTTGCGATCCACCGAGAGTCGCAGGTTCATGCGGAGATTGTCCATCAACGCCGACGTTTCTTCAACAAGGTCCGTTTCCCCTACATTCGCGGAGTCCACCACGGCAAACACGGCGGGATCGCTCGCCGTGATCGCGGTGGTCGTGCTCTTCTCGGGGATGTAGAACACGCCCTCGCGGATGCGCGCCGTTCCATTGACCACCACCGCGCTGAACGGACCTTCGATACGGATCTGCGCATCCGCATCGGCAAGGCCGGTCTCATTGTCGAGAACGCGCGCGTTGTCTGCTGTCAGCCGAAGATCAAAACTCGGCTCGGCGATCTTCGCAATGCCGATGCCGCCACGCAGCCCGATCACTCCTCGACTGCGCGCCGTCAGCGAGTCCAGCAGAATCGTATCGCCCTCGAGGCGAATCATGCCAGTGATATCGCGGAACGTGACGCCGAGTTCGTTGATGCGCCCTTGGCCAAGCGCCACGCTGAATGCCCCCGTCAGCTCCGGCTCCTTCAGCGTGCCGCGGAGTGATGCCTGGCCCCTCGCGTATCCCTCAATCTGAGACACCGCGTCAGTAAAGCGCGACGCGAGATCGAGCGGCAGACTATCAAGCCGCACGTTGGCGGCAGCTGGTGCATCGCGCAACCGAGGAGCAGAGTCCGGCCGTAGCGCTAGATTGATCGGAATGTCGGCATCCGCCTGCGCGACCTGACGCCCGAAGTACGTCGCGTCCGCGCGTGCCGAGAGCTTCACATTGTCATAGTTGAAGCTCGTCCGCAGGTCGGGCACGACCTCACCGGCGTACATCGCGTCGGCCAGCGTCGCGTCACCGGTAATGAGTGGCGCGGAGGTCGTACCCGAGAGCGAGGCCTGCACCGACAACAGTCCGCGTCCCGGCACATCACTCTGCAACAAGCCCAGCAAGTCACCCATCTGAAAGCGCTCGATCCGGAGTTCCAGATCGGCGGCGCCTTCCGTCGGCAGTCGGCCGTCGAGAAAGAGACGCCCACCAGTACCGTTCCGCAGGTCGATCGAATCAATGACGATTCCGGGCTGTCCCCAGCGTATCGCCCCTTCGCGCGACGACACCCACGGCGTTGAGTCAAAGCGCATGCGCACACGATTCAGCAACAGTTCGCTGCTGTCCGCATACAGCGCATAGTTGGCCGCCACGCTGTACTCGCGCGTGTCGTCCTGAAACACCGCCACCTCGGCGGTGCCGCCCGGCTCACGATACGTTGCTTTGATCGAAACACTGTCCAGCGCAAACCCCGACGCGCTCACGGTATCCGCGCTGATCGCCCCAGCGACCACGGCACTGTCCGTCAGCGCGCCGAGCCACGTGTACTGCGCTCGCGCCACGCGCGCACTGTTGCCCATCACGAGCAGCCCCTCAGCGTTGGCATTGCCGCGCACATCGAAGCCCCCGAGGCCGCCCACGATGGTACCGCGGGCACGGACGCTGCCGGAAAGCGAATCGCGGCGTACCGAAGGCACTGAATCAACGTGCACCGCTTCCGCCGGCGACGCGACGCCGGCGGCGCGGGCGACCATGAGGCGTTGCGCCAGTGCCGTCGAATCAGCGCGGGCGCGGGCGAGTCGTGCGGCCATCATGGCGGGACGTGGCTCCACCACGGCGGTATCCTTGGGCAGGTAGCGCGCCAGCCCACGCAACGAATCCACGGCCACGTCGTACGTGAGCGAACCGCGGGCCGTCTCCGAAAGTCCGAACGTGCCGTTCGCGCGCACTCGCGTGCCTGGCGCACCGATGGTGAGCGTATCAATCGACGCCATGCCATCGGCAATTCGCACGCGGACGCGCGCGGAATCCAGCGCCACGGTATCGAGCGTTGAGGTCGAGATGTTGGCGAACAGATCTGCGCGCATCGTCGCGGGTTCGAAGCCGCGACCGTTCGCCCGCAAGATGCCGCTCAACGAAGTACTCGGCGCTGCTTCCGCCAGCAGGTTGGCGTTGAACAACACGGTGGTGATTTCAAGGTCGTACCCGATCTGTTCGCTTTCGAGATCAACGCGGCCGCGCGCGGCGATTGTGCCGCCGTCGGGCGCGGTCAGCGTTGAGACTATCAACAGATCGCGCAACGGACCCTGTACCCGGATCGGGCCCGTCACATCGCCACGCAATCCCGCGGCCGGCGCGAAGAGTCCGATGGTGGCGAGCGACATCGGTGCGGCCTCGAGCGACGCATCGACGAATGGAGACGCGCCAAGCCGGACAGCGCCAGACCCGGTCAGGCGTGATCGCGCACCACGCTCCACATGCGTGAGATCAACTTGCCGGAACGACAGGCGCACATCACTCGCACCATCAAGCGTGACACGGCCGCTGATCGTACCGCCAAGCGGCAGGTCCGGTGAGACATTGCGCGCCAACGCGACCTGCACCGGTGAGAACGACAGTCGGAGATTGCGCGCGGTCATCACGTCGCCGGCGGCGCCCACGCGGCCGTTCGCCTGGACGCGACTGCGTCCCGACAACGCGTCAACAAACGTCACATCACCA
>JBBRFQ010000033.1:0-24931 GCA_038224035.1 Gemmatimonadales bacterium | reverse complement strand
CATGGACGTGGGTTCCTATCGTGGTTCGCGTCACCGTCGCGGCTTGCCCGTGCGTGGTCAGCGTACACACACCAACGCGCGCACCAAGAAGGGGCCGCGCCGCGCCATTGCGGGCAAGAAGAAGGTGACCAAGTAAATCATGGCTACCGCAAAGAAGAGCAAGCGCGTCGTCGAGGCGGAAGGCATCGCCCACGTCAGCGCCACATTCAACAACACGACCATCACGATCACGGACATGCACGGCAATACCGTGTCGTGGGGGTCAGCCGGCAAGGCCGGATTCAAGGGTTCCAAGAAGTCCACACCGTTCGCGGCCACGGTGGCCGGCGAGCAGTGCGCGCGCGAGGCCTTGTCGGCCGGCGTGCGCCGGGTGCATGTGCGTGTGCAGGGTCCGGGCAGTGGCCGCGAGTCGGCCATCCAGGCGCTGTCCACCGCCGGTCTTCAGGTCAAGTCCATTCGCGACGTCACGCCGATTCCGCATAACGGCTGCCGTCCGCCCAAGCGCCGGAGAGTCTGATATGGCACGTTATACAGGGCCATCGTGCCGTCAGTGCCGCCGCGAAGGCACGAAGCTGTTTCTCAAGGGCACCAAGTGCTTCACGGAGAAGTGCCCGGTCGAGCGTCGTCCGTATGCGCCGGGCCAGCATGGTCAGGCCACCGCGCGTCGTCGCAAGATGTCGGAATACGCCAAGCAGTTGCGCGAGAAGCAGAAGATCAAGCGCACGTACGGCGTGAGCGAAAAGCAGTTCCGCAACACGTTCGAGAAGGTGGCGTCGTTGCCCGGTATCACCGGTCACAACCTGCTCGCCGCGCTCGAAACGCGTCTCGACAACGTGGTGTACCGCATGGGCTTCGCACCCAGCCGCAAGGCCGCGCGTCAGCTCATCCGTCACCGCCACATCGAGGTCAAGCAGCGCAAGCTCGACATCCCGTCGTATCAGGTACGGCCGGGTGAAGAAGTGCGCGTGAAGCAGAGCTCGCGGGAACTCGTGCTCGTGCAGGCCGCGATGGAACAGGCCTCGCGTGGTGCGCCGATGTCGTGGATTGCCGTTGACCGTGAGTCGTTCAGCGGTCGTGTGCTGGAGAAGCCGATCCGTTCGGCCATCCCGCTCGCGGCGCAGGAACAGCTCGTCGTCGAACTGTACTCGAAGTAAGGAGCACCATTGGCGGGTCGGCGTCGTGCCGGTCCGCCAATGTGGTGTGCGCTTACCCGCACATCGTTGTCCAGCAGCACGCGAGTGTTGCCGGTCGGGACCCGTACTCCCGTACGAGCGTGCCACGCGGCGGGGCGAGGCACGGCGTCGCGGTATCAGCGAATGCTGACATCGTGAGACCACTTCAGCGATTTAATCACCATGTCGAATACGATTGACCTGAGCGGGCTGGTTCGGCCGCAGCTCGTGGAAGCCACGAAGCGCGACGATCAGCCGATGATGGCAGAGTTCCGTCTGCAGCCGCTCGAACGCGGTTTCGGACATACGCTGGGGAACGCGATGCGGCGCTTGCTGCTCTCGTCCCTGCGCGGTTCGGCCGTATGGGCGTTCCGCATTGATGGTGTGGTGCATGAGCACCAGACCATCGCGGGCGTGATTGAAGACGTGCACCAGATCATTGCCAATCTCAAGAACCTGACGCTGGCGCTTCCGGATGATGTGGAGTCCACCGTGCTGCGTCTCAAGAAGGTGGGCCCGGGCGCTGTCACGGCGGCCGATATCGAAGCCACCGGTGGTGTACGTGTCGTAGGCTCCACGCATCACCTGTTCACCATCACCGACACGCGCGATCTGTCGGTGGAACTGTACGTGAACAAGGGACGTGGCTACGTCGAAGCCGATCAGCACCCGGTGGATCGGGCGTTGCCGGTGGACACCGTGCGGATCGATGCGATCTACAATCCGGTGCGTCGCTGCAACTTCACCGTCGCGGAAACGCGCGTTGGACAGCGCACCGACTACGATCGTCTCACCCTCACAGTTGAAACCAACGGCACCATCTCGCCGGAAGAAGCCGTGTCGTATGCGGCGGCGCTGGCGCAGACGCATTTTCAGTACTTCGTGGGCTTTGGTTCGTCCACGTCGATTTCCATTGGCGCGGCTGACGCCGCCGCCAACAGCGACGCGCTGCGGTTGGCGGAGCTGTTCCGTACCCCGATCGACGACATGGAATTGTCCGTTCGCTCGGTTAATTCACTCAAGAACTCGAACATCCGTTCGCTCGGTGACCTCGTGCGTCAGACCGAAGCGCAAATCCTGCAGGTGAAAAACTTCGGCAAGAAGTCGCTGAACGAAATCGCCGAGCTCCTCGAGCGTCAGGGTTTGAACTTCGGCATGCGATACGAAGAATCGCCGGCGGAAGGCGTTCGCATTCTCGATATGGGGACGCCCCCCAGCCGCGCTGCCGAAAACGCGCCGGACGACGACGAGGACGACGAGGACTGATGTCATGCGCCATCGCAAGGCTCACCGCCAGCTAAGGCGGACGAGCGAGCAGCGTCTTGCGCTGCTCCGAAATCTCGCCACCTCGCTCATCGAGGTTGGTGCGATTGAAACGACAGAAGCCAAAGCCAAGGAGCTGCGGCCGTTTGTCGAGAAGTTGATCACCAAGGCCCGGGCCGGCACGCTGCACGCGCGTCGTCTCGCCGGTCGTCATGTGCGCAAGCGCGAAGCGGCGGATAAGCTCTTTCAGGAGCTCGGTCCCAAGTTCGCCACACGTAACGGCGGCTACACGCGCATTCTCAAGACCGGACACCGCAAGGGCGATGGCGCTGAGATGGCACGTATCGAGCTCATTCTTAACTGAGGGCCGACATCATGGCCATCAATCGCAGCCGCTGCTGGACCTGTGACAAGGGCGTTGCCCACGGCAACAGCGTCTCGCATGCCAACAACAAGACGCGTCGTGTCTGGAAGCCGAATCTCCAGGTCATGCGCGTGCAGCACGAAGGCGCAATCATCAAGGTGAAGGTCTGCACGCGGTGCATGGCGGCCGGCAAAGCCGTTCGCGCGCCGCGCGGCCAGGTCGCCGTCGCCTGATTCGTCGCGCCCCGCGCGCGTGGTCGTTCACCAATGACACACGTGCGGCACAGCGGGGGGCTCGATTTTCGGGCTCCCCGCTGTCGTGTATCCAGACGCGTCGATCGCAGGTTGTACTGTTGATTCTTCGCTGAGCAGTGCGCCTGCCACGCGCGCGTTCGCGTCGCGTTGATCACTCCCCGTTGCCCTTCATTCATGCCAACCGCGCTCATTACCGGCATCACCGGACAGGACGGATCCTACCTCGCGGAGCTGTTGCTTGCGAAGGGGTACCGTGTGTGCGGAATTGTTCGCCGTTCGTCCACCACGCCGTACGAGCGCATCGCGCATCTCATCGACAATATCGAATTGCTCTCGGCGGACTTGCTCGACCAGACGTCACTGGTTGATGCGGTCGAGGCCGTGAAGCCGGATGAGATCTACAACCTGGCGGCGCAGAGCTTCGTGCAAACGTCGTGGACCCAGCCCGTGCTCACCGGTGAGTTCACCGCCCTCGGCGTTACTCGTGCGCTCGAAGCCATGCGCAAAGCGGCGCCCAGGTCACGCTTCTATCAGGCGTCGTCGAGTGAACAGTTCGGCAAGGTGGTGGAAACACCGCAGCGCGAAAGCACGCCGTTCTATCCGCGCTCGCCGTACGGGGTGGCCAAAGTGTACGGGCACTGGATCACGGTCAACTACCGCGAAAGCTTTGGTCTGTACGCGGTGTCGGGGATTCTGTTCAATCACGAGTCGCCGCGCCGCGGCCTCGAGTTTGTCACGCGCAAGATCTCCGACGGGGTCGCGCGTATCAAACACGGTCTCGCCACCGAGCTGCGGCTCGGCAATCTCGAGGCGCGGCGTGATTGGGGGTTTGCCGGCGACTACGTCGACGCGATGTGGCGCATGCTGCAGTCCGACACGCCCGACGACTATGTGATCGGGACGGGCAGCACGTGGTCGGTGCGCGAGTTCTGCGAAGCCGCGTTCGGCGCGGTGGATCTGGATTGGCGGGAGTACGTGAAGCAGGACGAACGCTTTTTCCGTCCGGCTGAAGTTGATCTGCTGGTGGCCGATCCGAGCAAGGCGACAACGCAGCTGGGGTGGACGCCAACCGTGTCCTTCGAAGATCTGGTGCGAAGCATGGTGGAGGCGGACATGGACCGTTGGGCGCAGCGCCGAGCGTGAGCGGGACGAAGGCGGGTCGCGCGCTCGTGACGGGAGGGGCCGGCTTTGTGGGCGGTTACCTGTTGCGTGCGCTCGTGCATGACGGTTGGCAGGTGACCGCGACGGCGATGTCGGCCGGACACGGGCCGGACGCCGTGGACGGCGTGTCGTGGATAACGGGCGACCTGCGTGATCAGGCGCACGTGACCGCCGCCGTCACCGCCGCGCGTCCCGATGTGGTCGTGCATCTGGCGGCGATTTCGCATTTGCCCACTGCGGCGGCCGATCCGGCGCAGGCGTGGGATGTAAATGTCACCGCGTCAGTGCGCTTGCTCGAGACGCTGGCCGCGCAGCACGCTGCGGGTACGCTCGCGCCGCGTGTGCTGGTGATTGGCAGTGCGGAGCAATACGGGCGCCACGACCGCGTCGGGCCGCTCACCGAGCACGATGCGCTGGCCCCGCGCACGGTGTACGCGGCGACCAAAACCGCACAGGAGGTTGCGGCGCTGCAGATCTGGCGCGCCACGGGGCTACCGGTCATCGCCGCTCGCCCGTTCAACCACAGCGGCCGGGGGCAGGAGCCGCGGTTTTTGCTCCCCGCCCTGGTCGGCCGCGCCTTGGCGTTACGCGCCGAGCCGGCCGGCACGCCGCTGCGGCTCGGCAACACGTCACCGATTCGCGATTTCCTGCATGTCAGTGACGTTGTGGCTGCCTATATTTTACTCTTGCGGCACGGCACTCCGGGCACGACATACAACGTGGCCAGCGGAGTGGGGCGGTCGGTGCAGGAGGTGGCCGAACACATTCTGCGTCGTGTTGGTATCGCATCCGATCTTGAGGAGGATCCGACACTGGTTCGCCCAGTCGACGTTCCTTCGCTGGTAGGCAATCCCTCGCGTTTGCGTGATGCCACCGGGTGGCAACCGCAGCGCTCCTTCGACAATCTTCTGGACGACCTTCTTCATGCCCCGACGCTCTGACCTGCACCGGATTCTCGTGATCGGCTCTGGGCCGATCGTCATTGGACAGGCCGCTGAGTTTGACTACTCCGGCACGCAGGCGCTCAAGGCGCTGCGTGAAGAGGGATACGAAGTGTTGCTGGTGAACTCGAATCCGGCCACGATCATGACCGATCCCGAGTTCGCCGATCGCACGTACGTGGAACCCGTGACGACCGAGTTCGTGGAGAAGGTGATCGCGCGCGAACGTCCCGACGCGATCCTTCCCACGATGGGCGGACAGACCGCACTCAATGTGGCGCTCTCACTGTATGACAGCGGGGTGCTGGCGAAATACGGCGTGGAACTCATCGGCGCGAACGCGCGGGCGATCCGCCTCGCCGAAGACCGCAAGCTGTTTGCCGAGGTGATCCAGCGCATCGGATTGCACAGCCCGAATGGACGCACGGTCACGTCGTTCGATGAAGCGCTGAGCGCCGTCGAAGAGTTCGGATTTCCGTCGATCATCCGCCCGTCGTTTACGCTCGGCGGCTCGGGCGGCGGTGTGGCGTACAATCGCGAAGAGTTCGAACGCATCGTGCGTCGCGGTCTCGACCTGTCACCGGTGGGATCGGTCCTCGTGGAACAATCGCTGCTCGGCTGGAAGGAGTACGAGCTCGAAGTGATGCGCGATTGTGCGGACAACGTGGTGATTGTGTGTTCCATCGAGAACCTCGATCCGATGGGCGTGCATACCGGTGACTCCATCACCGTGGCGCCGGCGATGACGCTCACCGACCGTGAGTATCAGGCCATGCGTGACGCAGCCATCTCGATCATCCGCGAAATCGGTGTGGATGCCGGCGGCTGCAATATCCAGTTCGCGGTAAATCCGGCGAACGGTGACCTGATCGTCATCGAAATGAATCCGCGTGTGTCGCGTTCGTCGGCGCTTGCGTCGAAGGCCACGGGCTATCCGATCGCGCGCATTGGTGCCAAGCTCGCCGTGGGGTATACGCTCGACGAGCTGCCCAACGACATCACCAAGACGACGCCGGCCTCGTTCGAGCCCGTGCTCGATTATGTGGTCGTCAAGTGTCCGCGTTTTGCGTTTGAAAAGTTTGTGGCCGCCGATCCGGTGCTGACCACGCAGATGAAGTCGGTGGGCGAGTCGATGGCGATCGGCCGAACGTTCAAGGAAGCGTTCCAGAAGGCGCTGCGTGCCCTGGAGACCGGTCGTCCGGGATGGCAGGTCGCTGATCGACCGATTGACGATCGACTGCCTGACGATACGGTGGAGTCGTTGCGCCGGGCGTTGCGCACGCCCACACCGGAGCGTGTGTTTCAGCTCAAGCGCGCCTTGCGTGCCGGGATGTCGGCGGCTGAAGTGCACGAGCTCTCGCGCGTGGATCCGTGGTTCATCGACCAGATGGTGCAGCTGCTCGAAGCCGAAGACGAATACGCGGCGCTCGACGCGGACGCCCTCGATGCGCTGGCGACGCGTCGCATGAAGCGCATGGGCTTCTCGGATCGGCAGCTGGCGCGTCTGCGCGGCGAGACCGAGGCGGCGGTGCGCGAGCGCCGCTGGGCATTGGGCGTGCGCCCAACCTACCGCATGGTGGACACGTGCGCCGGTGAGTTTCCGTCAACCACGCCGTATCTGTACTCGTGCTATGAGGAAGCGAACGAAGCGCCAACGAGCGAACGCCGGAAGGTGGTGATTCTCGGTTCCGGCCCCAATCGCATCGGTCAGGGCGTGGAGTTTGACTACTGCTGTGTGCGCGCCGTGCTTGCGCTGCGCGAGCAGGGGTACGAGACCATCATGATCAACTCGAATCCGGAAACGGTGTCGACCGACTTTGATGTGTCGGACAGGCTGTATTTTGAGCCGCTGTCGTTGGAGGATGTCCTGGAGATCGTGATGCACGAGCAGCCGGAAGGCGTGATTGTGCAGCTCGGTGGTCAGACGCCGCTCAAGCTCACGCGCGCCCTCGAAGCGGCGGGCGTGCGCATCCTGGGTACGTCGCCTGATGCCATCGATATCGCCGAAGACCGTCGCCGGTTTGAGCAGATCGCGCGTGAGTTGGGCATCGCGCAGCCGCCCAACGGTACGGCGACGTCCGTGGAGGAAGCGGTGGAGATTGCAAACCGCATCGGGTATCCGGTGCTCGTGCGGCCATCGTATGTGTTGGGTGGTCGCGCGATGGAGATCGTCTACGACGATGAGTCGCTGTGCGACTACTTCGATCGCGCGGCGCGGGTCAGCGAAGATCGTCCGGTGCTGGTGGACTGTTTCCTCGAAGATGCGTTCGAGGCCGACGTGGACGTGCTCAGTGACGGCACCGACGTGGTGATCGCCGCGGTCATGGAGCACATCGAAGAAGCCGGCATTCACTCCGGCGATTCCGCGTGCGTGCTGCCACCGTACCTCATTCCGCCGCACGCTGTTGACACGATGAAGCAGCACGCCATCGCGATGGCCAAGGCGCTCGGCGTGGTAGGTCTCATGAACGCGCAGTTCGCGTACAAGGATGGAGTGGTGTACGTGATTGAAGTGAATCCGCGGGCGAGTCGCACGATTCCGTTTGTGTCGAAAGCGATCGGTGTGCCGCTCGCCTCATTGGCGGCACGGCTCATGCTCGGCGAGACACTCGCACAGGTCGGGTTCACGCAGGAAATCGTGCCCACGTATGTTTGCGTGAAAGAAGCGGTGTTTCCATTCAACAAGTTCCACGAATCCGATCCCGTGCTTGGTCCCGAAATGCGTTCCACGGGCGAAGTCATGGGCATTGACGAGGATTTCGGCACGGCATTTCTCAAGTCGCAGCTGGCGGCTGACAATCCGCTGCCTCGTGACGGCGCGGTGTTCCTCACGGTCAACGACAGTGACAAACCCGCTGCGGCGGTGCTGGCCGAACGGTTGCACGCGCTCGGCTTCAAGCTGTACGCCACGGGCGGCACGGCGTCGTATCTCGAGGCGCGCGGCGTGCCGGTCACGCGTGTGCTGAAGGTGAACGAAGGGCGGCCGCATGGTGTGGATCTCATTGTCAACGGGGACGTGCAGTTGCTCGTGAACACGCCGCTCGGCAAGCACGCACAGCAGGACGACGAGCGACTGCGCATGGTCGCCCTCGCGAATCGTGTGCCGTACACCACAACGCTCACGGCGGCGAGCGCGGCGTGCGATGCCATTGCGGCGCGGCGTCTGCATGACCCGGGTGTGCGTTCGTTGCAGGAGTGGCATGCGCTGTTGCAGGAAACCGCCGGAGGGGACGCGTGACCGTGGGCGCCGGTCCGGCGCGTCCGCCTTCTGAAACGGTGATTAAGAGCGCCAATCCCGAGTTGGTCGGGACGCCGGGGGCCGGCCACGTGTCGCGCGGCGCGATGCTTGGCAGCGGTGCACTTGTCCACGAATCGGCGTACGTGGATGACGGTGCCGTGATAGGCGCCGATTCGCGGGTGTGGCATTTCGCCCACGTGATGGGCGGCGCCGTGATCGGCGAGCGGTGTTCGCTGGGACAGAATGTCGTGGTGATGAACGGCGTGCGGGTGGGCGACAACTGCAAGATCCAGAACAACGTGTCGCTGTACGAAGGCGTCGAGCTCGCGGATGATGTGTTCTGTGGTCCGTCGATGGTCTTTACGAACGTGCACAATCCGCGCAGTGCGGTGTCGCGCAAATCGGAGTATCGCCGCACACCGGTGGGACGCGGTGCGTCGATCGGTGCGAATGCGACGATTGTCTGCGGTGTCACGCTCGGTGAGTACGCGTTCATTGGCGCGGGTGCGGTGGTCACACGCGATGTGCCGGCGTATGCGCTGATGGCCGGTGTGCCGGCGAAGCAGATCGGCTGGATGTCGCGCGCCGGCCATGGTTTGGTGAGCGACGGCATCGACCCCTCGGCCGTTGAGGCGGAGCGGCTGCACTGCCCGGAAACCGGCGAGCGGTATCATCGGGTGGGCAGCGTGGTCACTCCCGAACTGCAGGCGGGTTCGTGACGCCATCGGGCATCGGCGCGCCAGTGCGCATGGTGTTGGTCGGCTGCGGACGCATCAGTCGCAACCACTCTGAGGCGATTGCCCGCATTGACGGGCTTGAACTGGTCGGGGTATGTGACGTGATCGCCGATCGTGCGCGTGCGGCGGGCGAAGCGGCCAACGTGCCGTGGTTCAGCAGTGTCGAAGAGCTGCTCGAGCAGGTGCCGTCGGACGCCGTGGTGATCGCGACGCCTTCGGGGCTGCATCCGCAGCACGGCATCCTCGCCGCGCGCGCCGGACGGCACGTGATTACCGAGAAGCCGATGGCCATCTCGCTGCACGCGGCGGATGCATTGGTGCAGGCGTGTGACGAGGCCGGCGTACGGCTGTTTGTGGTCAAGCAGAACCGTTTGAATCCGCCCATTCAACTGCTCAAGCGCGCCATCGACAAGGGGCGTTTCGGGCGTGTGTACATGGCCAACTGCACGGTGCGCTGGACGCGCCCGCAGGAGTACTACGATCAGGCCCCGTGGCGCGGCACCTGGGAGTTCGATGGCGGCGCGTTCATGAATCAGGCGTCGCACTACGTCGATCTCATTCAGTGGCTGGTCGGGCCGGTCGAGAGCGTGATGGCCAAGACGGCCACCTTGGCGCGCAACATCGAGGCCGAGGATACCGGGGCGGCCATTCTGCGTTTCCGCAGCGGTGCACTCGGCGTCCTTGAAGTGACCATGCTCACCTATCCGCGCAATCTCGAGGGCTCCATCACGCTGCTGGGCGAAAAGGGCTCGGTGCGTATTGGCGGCACTGCGGTGAACCGTGTGGAGCACTGGGAGTTCGCCGACTACGATGATGACGACAAGCTGGTCGACACCGCGGCACCCAACCCGCCCACGGTGTATGGCTTCGGACACGAGGGGTATTACCGCAACGTGCTCGCCGTTCTGCGCGGGGAAGCGCAGCCGGACACGGACGGGCGCAGCGGTCGAAAGTCGCTGGAACTGATTCTTGGTATTTACGAGTCTGCGCGCACCGGCCGCGACGTCCCGCTGCCACTGCGCAGCAGCATCGCCTGATCCACCTTTACCGACACTCTGGCCACCGATGTCTGTCCCACTGCTCGACCTGAAGGCGCAGCACCAGACAATTCGCGACGAGGTCCTCGCCGCCGCCATGTCTGTCATCGACGGACAAACGTTCATTCTCGGCGACCCCGTCGCGGAACTCGAGTGTGCGGTGGCCGGGCTGTCGGCCACGCGCTACGCGGTCGGGTGCGCCAATGGTACCGACGCGCTGTTGCTGTCGCTCCGTGCGTTGGGCGTGGGACAAGGCGACGAGGTGGTCACCACGCCGTTCACGTTCTTCGCGACGGCCGGTGCGATTCATAACGTCGGCGCGCGTCCGGTATTCGTGGACATTTCGCCCACCACCTACAACATCAGTGCCGACGCAGTGGCGGCCGCCATGACACCGCGTACGAAAGCCGTGATCGCGGTGGATCTCTTCGGTCAGATGGCACCGATTGACGCGATCAAGGCGGCCGCCGGTGCGGTGCCCGTCATCGAAGACGCAGCGCAGAGCATCGGCGCGCGTCGGCGGATTGACGACCGTTGGGTGATGGCGGGTGAAGCCGCGACGATCGGCACGTTCAGCTTTTTCCCCTCCAAGAATCTGGGTGGCTGGGGCGACGGCGGCATGATGGTGACGCAGGATGAAGCGCTATTCGAGGCGCTCATGAAACTGCGGACGCACGGAAGTCGTCGCACGTACTATCACGAGGTCGTGGGCTACAACAGCCGACTCGACACACTGCAGGCCGCGGTGCTGTACGCGAAGTTGCCGCACCTGGCGCAGTGGAGCGCGCGCCGTCGTGAGAATGCGGCGGTGTACGACGCCGCGTTTGCGAGTGTGCCGGAGATCGGCTGTCCCGTGATCGATCCGCGCAATGAATCGATTTTCAATCAGTACACGATTCGTGTGACGGATCGTGACGCGTTGCAATCGCACCTCAAGCAGGCCGGGATCGGCACCTCGGTGTATTACCCGCTGCCGCTGCATCTGCAGCCGTGTTTTGAGTATCTCGGATATCAGGAAGGACAGTGTCCGGAAGCCGAGCGCGCGTCACGAGAAGTGTTGTCGATTCCGATTTTCCCTGAACTTACGCGCGCACAGCTCGAGGAAGTTGCGAGCACCGTGCGTGCCTTCTTCGGGCGCTAAGCGCCCTCCGCCGGAGACCACTGCATGCAGGATACGTTGCTCGCGAAGATTGAGGACCGCTCGGCGATTGTCGGCGTGATCGGGCTCGGCTATGTCGGGTTGCCGCTGGCGATGGAGTTCGCGCGCGCGGGCTTTCGCGTCATTGGCTATGACGTGAGTCAGCGGGTCGTCGACACGCTGATGTCCGGCCAATCACACATTCAGGACGTGAAATCGGCCGAAGTGGCGGCCACCGTCTCCACCGGGACGTTCGTGGCGACCACGATTGAGTCGCGGCTGGGGGAGTGCGATGCGGTGTCCATCGCGGTGCCGACGCCGCTCTCCAAGACGCGTGACCCGGACATGGCGTTTGTGCTGTCGGCGGCTGATGCGGTGCAGCGCAACGCGCATCCGGGACTGCTGGTCGTGCTTGAGAGCACCACATATCCCGGCACCACGCGCGAGTTGCTGCAGCCGCGAATGGAAGCGGCCGGCCTCACGGTGGGCAAGGATGTGTTCCTCGCGTTCAGCCCGGAGCGGGTCGATCCCGGCAATCCGGTGTATCAGACGCACAACACACCCAAGGTGGTGGGCGGCATCACGCCGGCCTGCGTGACCACAGCAAGTGCGCTCTACCAGACGTGCATTGAGACGGTGGTGCCGGTATCCTCGCCCGAGGCGGCCGAGTTGGTCAAGTTGCTTGAGAATACCTTCCGCGCCGTCAATATCGGCCTGGTGAACGAAATCGCGATCGTCTGTGACAAACTGGGCGTGAACGTTTGGGAAGTGATTGATGCCGCGGCGACCAAGCCGTTCGGTTTCATGAAGTTCACCCCTGGCCCCGGAATCGGCGGCCACTGCATCCCGCTCGATCCGCACTATCTCGCATGGAAAATGCGCACGCTCAATTACAAGACCCGGTTCATCGATCTGGCCAGCGAGATCAACTCGCAGATGCCCGACTACGTGGTGGAAAAGGTGTCGCGCGCATTGAATGACGAATCCAAGGCCGTGCGCGGCAGCCGCATTCTGGTGCTCGGCGTGGCCTACAAGCGCGACATCAACGACGTGCGTGAAAGTCCGGCACTCGATATCATCCGGCTTCTCGAAGAGCGCGGTGCGCACGTGGAGTACCACGATCCGTTTGTCGCCGAGATCCGCGAGGACGATCATATCCGCCGCAACGTCGAGCTCTCCGACGAGATGCTGCGCTGGGCGGACGCGTGTGTGGTGGTGACCGACCACACGGCGATGGCGTGGCAGCATGTGGTCGATCACGCGTCGCTCGTGGTAGATACGCGCAACGTCTGTGCCGGACTCACTCCCGGCCGCGCCCGCGTGGTTGCGCTCGCGTCCGGACGCGCTGCGTGAACACAGTGTGGCGACGTGTCCGTCCTGTCATGTTGGTGGCGATCACGCTGAGCAGCGTGGCCGCCTGTCAGCGCGGCTTCCAGCCACGCGACTTCGCAAATCCGGAAGCGCTGTTCCGCGGCGCGCTGCAGGAGTACCGGCAGGGAAAGTGGGGCAATGCCGTCGCGGGCTTCGAACGCCTGACGCTCGATCTGTCGTCGCGCGATTCGCTGCTCGTGCCCACGTACTACTATCTCGCGATGGCGCACGAAGAACGCGACGAGTTTTTGCTGGCCGCGCAGGCGTATCAGCGGCTGAGCGACGGATTTCCCGCCGACACGCTCGCTCCCAAGGCGATTCTGGGAGAGGGCCGTGCGTATCAGCAACTGTGGCGCAAGCCGGTGCTGGATGCGGAGTACGGACTCAAGGCGCTCGGCACCCTGCGCGTCCTTCTGACGGCGTTTCCGGATGGTCCTGAGGCGGTTGATGCAACGCGACGCATCGCGACCCTGGAGGACTGGCTGGCGCGCAAGGATTACGAAGTGGGCATGCACTACTTGCGCACGCGAAAGGCCTACGACCCGGCGCTCATTTACTTTCAAGATGTGATCGAGACGTATCCGAACACGCCGACCGCGCGGAAGGCGCGTCTCGCGATGGTGCAGGCCTATCGCAAACTCAAGTACGCCGAGGAGGCAAAAGAGACCTGCGACGAGCTGCAGACTCGCTACCCGGGCGACGCCGAAGTGCTCGAGCTGTGCGGTCCCCCCGCGGTGGCACCGCGTGACACCACGGTGGTCGCTCCGCCCGGAACGCCACCACCTCGCTGAGTGCACGCGCTTCGGTCGACATCGGACGTGCCGGATCGCATCGGCCTCTTTGGCGGGAGCTTTGACCCGCCGCATGTCGGGCACCTCCTGGCGCTCTCCGACGCGCTGGATCAGTTGTCGCTGAATCGAGTGCAGGTTGTGCCGGCCGGGATTCAGCCGCTCAAACGCGTCGGCGCCACAGACGCCGAGCACCGGCTCGCGATGGCACGGCTGTGTTTCGACGGCTTGCCGCAGATCGAGGTGGATCCGATCGAAATTGACCGGTCCGGGTTATCATTCATGGTTGAGACGGCGGAGCAGTACGTGGCGCGTTTTCCAGGCGCCGAGCTCTTCCTCCTGCTGGGAGCGGACGCGGCGTCCGCGCTGGACCGTTGGCGTGAACCAGAGCAGTTGCTGCGACTGGTGCAATTGGTCGTGCTGGAACGTTTTGATGAGTCGGGATCCGCGCTCGCGGAGCCGTGGCGGCAGTGGTCCGGCATTCGTCCACCACTGCGCCTTGGCACACGTCGGATCGACGTCTCATCGTCTGAAATACGGGCGCGTGTGGCGTCCGGTCGCTCCATTTGTGGATTCGTCCCGGAGTCGGTTGCGAGCTACATCGCGTCGGCGGGGCTGTACCTCTCGAGGAACGCATGCTGAAGGGTTTGATCAATCGCGTGTTCGGCACGCGGCATGAGCGGGAACAGAAGCGCGTCAAGCCGATCGTCGATGAGATCACGGCGGTTGAACAGCGACTGACCACGATGTCCGACGCCGATCTGCAGGCGCAAACGTCGGTGTTCCGGGCGCGTCTGGCCGAGCGCACGGACGACCTGGAGCGTCGCATCGCGGAGCTCAAGGAATCCAAGCGCACCGCGCAGGACGCGGCCGATCGCGAGCGCATTGACGACGAGTTGGGCGGAGGCGACGGTCGCGGCGGTCTCGAGGGCGAGCTGCGCCAGACGATCGCGGATACACTCGACGAACTACTCCCGGAGGCGTTTGCGACCGTACGGGAAGCCTGTCGCCGACTGGTTGGCACCAAGGTCATGGTCACGGGGCAGGAGCTTTCCTGGGACATGGTGCCGTACGACGTGCAGCTCGTGGGCGGCATTCAGCTGCACCTCGGCCGCATCGCGGAAATGGCGACCGGCGAAGGCAAGACGCTCGTGGCCACGTTGCCGGTGTATCTCAACGCGCTTCCCGGTCGCGGTGTGCATCTGGTCACGGTCAACACGTATCTCGCGCGACGTGACTCGCAGTGGATGGGCTTCCTGTACCAGTGGCTCGGGCTGACCGTGGCCTGTCTCGACGATACGGAGCCCGGCTCGGCGCAGCGTCGTGCGGCCTACGCGGCCGACATCACGTACGGCACCAACAACGAGTTCGGCTTCGATTATCTGCGCGACAACATGGTTGTGAGCACGGAGCAGCGCGTGCAGCGCCCCCACGTGTTTGCGATCATCGACGAAGTCGATTCCATCCTCATCGACGAGGCGCGCACCCCGCTCATCATCTCGGGACCGGTTGGGAACGAAGGCGATGTGCAGTACGCGCACTACAACGCCGCTGTGGGTCGGCTGGTGCGTCGCCAGACGGATATTGCCAATCAGCTCGTGGCCGAGGGTGAGCGCGCGCTTGAAGCAGGCAACACATCCGAGGCCGGCATGCAGCTGTACAAGGCGCAGCAGGGTGCGCCGAAGAACAAGCGTCTGCAAAAGGTTCTCAACGAAACCGGCGTCAAGACGCTCGTCCAGAAGATGGAGCTCGAGCACATCGCCGATCGCAAGCTGCCGATGGCCAGGCGCAACTTCCCGGATATCGAGAGCGAACTGCTGTACGTGCTCGACGAGAAGGGACATACGGTGCATCTCACGGATGCGGGCGTGGACTTCATGTCGCCCGACGACCACGATGCGATGGTGCTGCCCGATATCTCCACGACGATTCACAAGCTGGAGCGCGACACAGACCTGGAGCCGGCGGAACGACTGGCGCAGCGACAGGCGATCGAGCAGGAGTATGCGCTGAAGAGCCAGACGCTGAACATCATTCATCAGTTGTTGCGCGCGCACGCCTTGTACGAGCGCGATGTCAACTACGTCGTGCAGGAAGGGCAGGTGCTGATCGTTGACGAGTTCACCGGTCGTACGATGCCGGGCCGCCGCTGGTCGGAAGGACTGCATCAGGCGGTGGAGGCGAAGGAAGGCGTGCAGGTGAAGGGCGAAACACAGACACTGGCCACCATCACGATCCAGAACTACTTCCGCATGTACGAGAAGCTGGCGGGCATGACGGGTACCGCCGAAACGGAAGAAACTGAGTTTCACCAGATCTATGGACTCGAAGTTTCGGTGATTCCCACCAACCGTCCGATCGTTCGTGATGATCGAGATGACTGGGTGTACAAGACGCGGCGCGAGAAGTACAACGCGATCGTTGAAGAAACGCGTCGACTGCACGGCCTCGGATTCCCGGTGCTGGTGGGTACGGCGAGCGTGGAAGCGTCGGAGACGCTGGCGCGCATGTTTGCGCGTGGTGGGCTCAAGCACAACGTGCTCAACGCCAAATACCATCAGCGCGAAGCCGAGATCGTTTCGCTCGCGGGTCAGCCCGGAGCGATCACCATCGCCACGAACATGGCCGGTCGTGGTACCGACATCAAACTTGGCGGCGACGTGCGTGACGCCAAGCCGAGCATCATCAAGGATCTCGACGGCAAGGAAGTGGAGATCGAAGAGATCGGCGGCCTGCACATCATCGGCTCCGAGCGTCACGAGTCGCGTCGCATCGATCGGCAGCTGCGCGGTCGTGCGGGACGTCAGGGCGACTCGGGTTCGTCGCAGTTCTTCCTGTCGCTCGAAGACGATCTCATGCGTCTCTTCGGGACCGATCGCATTGCCAAGCTGATGGACCGTATGGGCGCGCAGGAGGGCGAGGTGCTCACGCATTCCCTCATCACGCGCTCCATCGAGCAGGCGCAGAAGCGCGTGGAGTTGCAAAACTTCCAGTCACGCAAGCGCCTGCTCGACTACGACGACGTGATGAATCAGCAGCGCGAGGTGATCTACTCGCAGCGGGCGTTCGCGCTTGAGGGTGGTGAAGAGCTCAAGGGCGAAGCGCGCAAATTCATTCAGCGCGCCGTGCAGCGCCGCGTGGAAACGGCGTTGGCCATTTATGACACGCCGGAGCAGTGGGACTTTGCGCTGTTGCAGCAGGACCTGTTGCTGCACTACATGCTCACGGTCCCGGCGTTCGAGTCGGAGCCGTACCCCACCACGCTGGCTGAGGCGCAGGAGGCGGCGACGGAGGCGGTGCTGCAGGCCTTCGAGCGCAAGCTCGAGTCGCTCGACGCCGTGCGCGATCAGGACGGTGGCGGGTTCGGCGATCGTCTGCTGGCCCTTGTCACGCTCAACGTGATCGACGAGAAGTGGAAGGATCACCTGTACGATCTCGATCAGCTGCGCGCGAGCATTCACTATCGCTCGTGGGGTCAGAAAGATCCGCTCATCGAGTACAAGCACGAGGCCTTCACGATGTTTGAAGACCTTATGCATGATCTGTCGCACACGTTCACGGAGCGGTTTTTGAAGGCGCAACTCGTGTTCGAGCAGCCGGCACCGCCGCCGGTTGTGATGCGTGCGCCGGAAGCCAGGCCGACCAAACGTTTTAACGCCATGGGAATGCTGGAAGACGTGCCGGCGGATGAGCCGGTGCTGTCGAACGGCGATGCTTCGGCGGCGTCGCCTGCGAGCGACGTGTCGTCACCGGCGCCGGTTGCGCCGCCGGTGACGTCGTCGCCGCGTGTGGTTGGTGCTGGCGCGGTGCGGTCACTTCAAGCGCAGAACACCGGTCCGGTGGACTTCAGCACCGCCGGCCGCAACGATCCATGTCCGTGTGGCAGTGGCAAGAAGTTCAAGAAGTGCCACGGGGCGACGGCATAGACACATGAGCGCGTCGCCTCGCAGGCGTTAACCGACGCGCTCATGCGCGCTCCGCTGACGGCCGCGCCGCGTTCCTAAAACTTCCAGTTGTACCCGGCGCGAATCACCTGCGTCTCGAGGTAGTCGGTGCTCACCACCGTGAAATCGGTGCCGCGGATCGTGCGGCGGAGCTGCATGGTGTTGAGCAGGTCGGTGGCGTTCACCACGATTTCGCCGCGCCCTTGGTTCACGCTCTTCTTGACGCCCACGTCGAGGGAGTATCGACTCTCGATGCGACCCTGTGGCAGCAGGTCGGGCGCGAGGTACACGCGCTCGAGATTTGCACCTGCCACAGCTGTGGCAGCGTGACGAGCGCGTTCAGCTTGACGTTCCCGGAGGTGAGTTGCTGTCGCTCCGCCGAATAGGTAACGGGCACCGGCTACTGGTTCACCACGGAGAACGCATCGACCGTGGCGCGAAACACATTGGCGTTGGCGTTAAGCGACAGGGTGCGCGATACCGCCTGTTGCCACACGAGCTCTGATCCGGTGCTCCAGCTGCGCCCGCCGTTCTGGAACACGTTGTATAGCAGCACGCTGCCCGGCACCTGCGTCGCAATCCGCGTGATCGTACCGTCCACGATGCGGTGATACACCGCGGCGTAGAAGCTGCCGCTCGTCCAGTTGGTTTTGTAGCCCAGCTCCGCCGAGCTTGAGTACTGCGGCTGCAGAGCCGGATTGCCTACCTTGATCAACTCCGGCTCGTCGTACTTGGGAAAGATCCGGATGTCGCCCTCATTTGGGCCGGTCCACGCGCCGATTGAAGAAGACGGAGAGCTTGTTGGCCTCGTTGAACTTCCAGGCCGCCCGTAGATTGGGAAACGGCTGCAGGTAGCGATAGCCGTCACTCCTGTATGTGTTGTGATTGGGATTCACGTCGTAATCCACGATCACGCTCTCCAGCCGCACGCCGCCCTCGAGTTCGATACGCTCGTTCTCGAACACGTAGTTGCCGTACATCGCCGGAATGGTTTCGCGGTACGTTGCCCACCCACCGGCGCCTGTGTCGATGGGCGAGTTGAGGCCGGCAAAGAACTGCATGTTCACGGGAATGGAGCGATAGCGCCCCTTGAAGCCGGCCTCCAGACGACCCTGCCGCAGCGGCTTCCGGTAATCCAGGTTCAGGTCCACCACGTGTTCGTCGGACAACAGCTTGAAGGCATCGTTCCCGACGAAGTCCGGCAGCGTGTTGGTGAAGAAGTACTGTTCGTCCTCGCGATGAAACGAATAGTTGCTTGTGAACGCGAGCGTGTGTCCGGGCTGCGGAAAGCGGTGCGTGAGCACGGCGGTGCCGAAGGCCGTGTACTTGACCTCGTCTTCCAGGAACTGCCACAGTCGGTAGCGGTTTTGCGGCGTGCCGGCGAAGTACGGATTGTCACCGTTGTCGAGGATCTTCTCGCGATTGAAGAGCCCCGAGACACTCAGGGAGTTGCGGTCGTTGAACGCGTGGTCCACGCCGGCGTTGACGGTGGCGTAGTCGGTGCGCCGGTTGCGCTTCACCTGCTGGATAATCTCCGATCCGTCGTCGTAGGTGCGCGTGGCAAACTCGTTCTTGTGGAGCGTTGGCGAGTAGAGCCAGTCGGCCTGCACGAAGCTGTTGGTGGCGCCCTTTCGATAGTTGAGCGACAGCGAGGGATTGAACTTGGGCGTGCCCCGGAACTGCGGACGGATGGTGGGCAGGTTGGCCTGCTTCTCCCAGAGCGCGCCCGCACCGGCCGTCAGCCCGAATTTTCCATTCAGTCCCTCCTGTTCCTGCTTCTTGAAGACGAGGTTGATGATGCCGGCGCTGGCGTTCGCGTCGAACTTGGCCGAGGGGTTGTTGATGATCTCGATGCGCTCAAGCGCCGACGCCGGCAGGTTATCAAGGCCGGTCTGCGAGCCGAATCCGGTGAGCGCGGTTTGCTTGCCGTCGATGAGCACGACCACCTTGTCGCTGCCGCGCACCAGCACCTTGCCGTCCGGCCCAACTGTCACGCCCGGCACGGTGGACATCGCCTGCAGCACCGAACCGCCCGCCTGGCCGATGTTGTCGGCGACCGTGAGCACTTTCGTGTCCTTCGCCTGCTAGACGGCATCGACGGTGGAGGTAATGGCCACCGCGCTAAGCGCCTGCGCGTCTTTCACCATGAATAGCGTGCCAAGATCGAGGAACGCGCTCAGTTCGCCCACCACGACCCGCTGTCGGAGCGGTGCATACCCGATCGTCCGCACCTCGAGCAGGTAGACACCCTTCCGGAGACCCGCGAAGGTGAACGCGCCGTTCTCGTTGGTAAGTCGACCGGTCACGAAGGCGCTGTCCGGCGCCGTTCGCAGCTGCACCGTCAGGAGCGGGAGCGGCGCTTTGGTCTCACCAGCCTGCACCGTGCCGAAGACTGTGACACTGGCGGCCGGGGTTTGCGCGAACGCCGTGGTCGTGGCAGACGCGATGCACAGCAGGAACAGGAGGGAGAGGCGGAGCAGCGCGGGCACAGGTCTGGAGGCAGGGGAAGAGGCAGGGGAAGAGGCAGGGGAAGAGGCAAGGCAGGAGGCAGACGAAGAGGCTGGGCGACTCACTCCGGAACTCCCGGACGATACCGGCGAACGGTCGCTTTCTCGACGTCCGACTGGCTGTACGCCACGCGCTTCATCTCACCGCGCGCGAACATCGCTGCTTGATCGGCATGATACGGCGACTCAGGATTTGCGCTTTGCCCATACGAGAGAACGGAGTAGGCGCGGGGCACCGGGGTGAACTCTACAGCCAGCACCCATCCGTCGCCTCCGCGTGCCACTCGCTTGCCGTCCGGCGCGTCGGAGTACTGCACCACGCGGAAGCAGCCGAGTGCGCCGGTACAGCCGCCCACGGGCTCGTCCACGCTGCCGCGGCGCACGCGGTGTACGTCTCCCCACGCCACATCGACGCGACCATGTCGACGTACGACCTCGTCCACCGCCCACGCGAAGTCCGCCGCCGCGCGGGCTGGATTTGTCAAGCCATCCGGCGTCGTATTCGGCGACGCCGGCGACCACGGCGTGGCGAAAATCCGGCGCATGCGTTCTGCCATCGGGAGGCCGCGCATGGACGCGTCGCTCTGCAGATGCCGATTGTACCACGCTTCAAAGAGTACGCCACCGCGCGACCCGTGTGCGGTGGTGCGATCCCACCGGGCGATCACATCTGCGGCGGCCGAAACGGTCGGCGTTGACGGATTGGCTCGCACCGCCGTGATGAGATCATCAGCAAACCGCTCGCCCGCGAGCATTCGGTAAGAATGCTTGAGCCGTACGACATCCTCGAGCGACATTCTGGGCATCTGCGTTGCCAACCGCAGGCCGAGCTGCGTGCGGAAGCCCAACGCCGGACGCGAGACGTTCGAACCAAACCGCGACGAATCGATGATCGCGTTGAGATTGGTGTAGTGAAACGGGTCGTTCGACTGCTGTACGTAGCCGCCGGGCGGATTGAGCAGTTGCGGCAGCGAATCAAAGGGTACCAGGTCACGCCACATCTGTGCGCTGGTGCGCACGGGAATCGCCATGGTGTCCGCGCCAGACGCATGCGGAAGTTGCGGTACGGTCGCGTTCCAGACGTAGAAGATGTTGCCCTTGGTATCGGCGTACGTGAGGTTGGATGTGGTGTGCGCGCGCAGCCGCATGGCGTCTTTCCACTCGTCGAGCGTTGTGGCGCGCATCATCCGCAGAAACTGCTCGCCCTTGCGGAACTCGCCCTCCGCGGGCCAGCGCGCCACGTACACGCGGCCGTCGGCGCGTTCGATCACCGGCCCCACATGCGTGCGCCACATCGTGCGTACTTCGGTGGACAAGCCGGGTCCGTTGCGGTATTCGGCCACGACATCGATGCGCTCCAGCGGGTGACTCGCGCCGTCGAGCAGGTAGTGATCGATCCGCACCGAATCCACCTCGAGCGCATAGATCGCTTCGTTGTCGGTGTTGTTATTGGTGGTCGCGAAACCGAGGTGGCGATTGAATCCGCCCACGAGCAACGCCGGATTGCCCACGCGAAAGTCGCCGTAGAAATCCATGACACCGGGGATGGTGACATGCGCTTCATAGTAGCCGGCGCCCCAGTCGAGATGCGGATTGCGCAGCAGGATCGCGTGCCCCGAGCGTGTGCGCGACGGGGCGAACGCCCACGCATTGGAGCCGTCGCCTTCACGCTGCATCGAGTCCTGCGCGGCGCGCTCGCGCCGTTGACCCGCGCGATCGGTGAACGCTTGCATGCCGCCGGGCATGGCCGGTTCCATCCAGAGCGCCGCCACATCCACACCCGTAAAGTCTTGCGGCGTGTACGCCGGCAGTAGCTCCGGATGCAATCGCGCAAAGTCGTTCACACCCTGCGCGAAGCCTTCGTACACCGCGCGCGTCTCGGGCTGCAGCTGACGCCACGACTCGGCGGCGCGGCGATGCGTGAGCCGCGCTGCAAAGTCAGGCGCGAGGGAGTCGCGGCCGAAGTAGCGGGCGAGATGGCCGCGCGCACGCAAGAGACCGTGCGACACGCGTACACCGTAATCCTCGAGTTGCACCCACGCCATGGCATAGCCGAATGCGCCCAGATCCTCAGCCTGAAGATGAGGCACCCCGTTGGCCGTACGTCGGATCTGAACTCGATCCGCATAGGGCCGTGGTGCCTGCGCAAAGAGCGCCGACGTTGTGAGCAGCAGTGCGAGGCTGCCGGAAAGAACGCGCATGATCGACTCGTGATGACGTGGCAGATGACTGCAGACTGCTGCCAAGCCCAACGCCTGCGCACGGCACAGGGTAGTTGGTCTTGGCCAGCGGCAGAATAATAGCGCCGCCCCAAACGCGCCGAAGGCGCGGCGCCCCGGCTGTCGTGCCGTGAGACCGCGCCTTCGATACCAACCCAGCATTGCCAACGTCTAACTGCGTACAGACGTTGCGATCAGAGTGTGAAGATTGCAATCGTGCCGCAGGTGGGGTCCGCGCGGATGTCCTGAAACAACGACGGCACCATAGAGGAGCCGCGATACGAAACAATCAGCTCGATGGCCTGCGGTGCGACGTCGTTTACGCGCATGCCCGGAGAATAGAGTCCGTCGAGGTAGACAGCCGGCGAGCAGCGGGCTCGGCTACCCACCACGCGCGCACCGCCCCCAGCGCCGACAACCAGGAATCCGGGCTGCGCCAGGAAGAGGTCACTCGTGACGATCGGGCGACGCTGGTCGATTTCTTGCGCGGTGACCACGTTGCCAACGCTGGCCGCGGAGATCGCCATGTCGTAGCGCCGCAGATCCCGTTCCCAGCGCGCGTCTTCCCGGGCCTGCACTTTCACCGTGTCAAGCTCTTTGACGGCCTTCACGCGTTCGAGCGTCACGCGCAGCGTGTCACCCGGGTCGTAGTTCAGGAGCTCGGCCACCGGTTTGTAGCCGATCTGTCGTACGCCGAAGTAGTAAAGCCCGGTGGGGACGCCCTTCACACGAAAGGTGCCGTCGTCTCCGGTCATGGTGACGCCATCCACCTTGCCGACGCGTACCTCAGCGCCCACCAGCGGCCGGCCGTCCACGTTGATGACGCGCCCGTACACCACGCCATCTTGCGCGGCGGCCTGCGACGGCGAGGCGGAGACGGCGAGCATGATCGCGGAAAGAGGAACGAAGAAGCGCGCGAGTCGCGGGAACCTGTTCCCTCGCGTGTCGCGCGCCGTGTCTCGCAGACGATTTGATGCAGTCATGGAAACTCCGGCACCCAATGGGTGCAGCTGCCAACCACATCGGCAGCATTTGTGGGCTCCGGCACGCGAATGTTCAACCGCTCTCTGGCGATTTAACCGGAGAAGCCGTCGATAAAATGATCAGTCTGGATCACGTAACCGACGCGCTCGCTCTGTATTACACCACGGGAGGCGGTACGTACCGCGGTCGTCGATGGCGAAGGTCCTCTTTGCGTTTTTTCGTCACAGATCCCAGGATGCATTCCGGGCAGATGATGCGACGTTCTCACGTCGCCACGACGACGGGTTTGGCCGCGCTTTCCCGCGAGTCTATCGTGCCCGGGACGAGCGACCTTATTCCGCTTCAGCTTCAGCGCTGCGGGCGATGCGGGCGAGTTCAAGCGCAATGTCCTCGGGCGACAGCACGAAATCGATGCAGCCGCTCGCGATGGCACTCTCGGGCATGTCGGGCTGCGCGGCGGTGTCGAGTTTTTGTGCAATCGTGACACCGCCGACCTCTCGTATTCCGCAAAGCGCGGCTGCGCCGTCGCCATCGAAGCCCGACACGATGACAGCGACGAGCTTGCCGTCCCAGTGCTCCGTCAGAGACCGGAGAAACACGGTGATGACGTCGGGCCATCCTCGTGGCTTTGAGATTGGCTCCAGACGAAACTCGCCGTCGCTGACGTGCAGGTCACGCTGCGCGGGAATGATGAACACCTGATTGGGCTCGATGCGCAGGTTGTCCGTGATCAGCGAGACTGGCATGGCCGTGTGCCGCGGGAGAATCTCGTGGAGGAGTGTCGCAACCTCTCTGAGGTGGTTGACGATGACGACGGCGATGCCAAGATCGGGAGGCAGGTGGCGCAGCAACCGGATGTAGGCATCGAGACCACCCGCAGAACCGCCTACGCACACAACTGGAAAAGGCTTGGTCGCCGGCATTGGGACATCGCTCCACGGGACATGAGAGATTTGGTCACCGGCCGTGCGCGATGAGGACGCCGCCAGTACTGTCTGGCAAGCTAGTGGATACGGCGCGGCGTTAAACCGCGTAACTATATCGTGAAGATCGCAGCGGTGCCGCACTCGGAGTTGGCGCGAATGTCCTTGGGCTGCGGCGGTACCCACGCCGAGCTGCGGCACGAAACCATCAGCTCGATGAATCGCGGCGCAATGTCGCTCACGCGCCTACTTGGGGAGTACGTTCCGTTGAGGTAGACGGCCGGGGCGGGCCACGCAGATGCCCTCCCACGCGCGTCGTCCTGAGCCGGCACGTGCACCGCATCGAGCTTCTCCGAGGCCGTTACGCGTTCGAGCGTCACGCTCAGAAAGCGAGGCGGAGACGGCGAGCATCGGCGGCGATGATCACGCGGTATCGCGTAACCGACGTGCTCGCTTACTGTTACATCGGCGGCGCCGGTTGGTGCCGTGATCGACGTGATCGGCGCCTGAAGCTCGCGAGCACAAAGATCGCGCCGTGCACCGCTCGTGTTTCGCCATCGATACCGGCGGTGTTCGCCGAGGCACTTGCGGCCACCCGCGTCTCACCGTCACTTGCGGCTGGGTGCGTCGGCATACGCGGCCGCCCCCGCAATATCGTCACCCCAGTCACTGGCCCTATGCTTCGGATTCTCGTTGCCGTGTCACTCGCCGCGTCGGTCAGTGCGCTCATCCCCGAGCGTGCCGGATCGGCGATCGACTGCGGCACCGCATCGCCCTCCCTGAGCCCATCGCCGATCATCACAGCTGACTCGAGCCTGCTCGCGCTGTACGCCCGCGGCGAAGCCTATCCGGAGTTTCTCGAGAACACGCGACGCCGACGGGAGGGATGG
>JBBRFQ010000032.1:0-25086 GCA_038224035.1 Gemmatimonadales bacterium | reverse complement strand
AGTGGAGGTGAGGGGAATCGAACCCCTGTCCGAACCTGGATCTACCACAGCGTCTACGTGTGTATCCCATTGATTGAGGTCTCCGCGCGCTGGCCAATGGGAAGCCCACTCGCAGACAAGTCACCTATTGTTTCGCGCTACGACGGGCAACACATCGTAATGCTAGCCCAGATTTGCGATACTACACGAAGCGCCCCGGGCGGGCTCCTCATGTAGCACTGCCAGCGGTAACTCGAAAGTTACGCGGCGAGCGCCAGGTTGTTGTTGGCGTTTAATGGTTTCCCAGGTGTTTTACCAGGAGCCCGAGGACCTGGACACGCAGCCACAGCTTCACCAAACCCGTCGAAACCAGTGCACCCCCGATTCCAACAGTCCAACACTTGTGCCAACAAGTTCCTGCCCTGACATCATCCTGCCCTGCCACTACCCAGAAACCTGCGACTGCAACATCGTTGCGGCCGACGGCGCACTACGCAGCAATGCCGTCTGCAACATCGTCGATGTCGACCGCCTCAGTCAATACCCGCGCACCATGTGCGGGATCCGCGAGGTAGTCGGCAAAGATCCCTTCCACCTGGCTGAACGACGTGACCTGATGCAGTCGCTTGCGCAGCTCGGCCGAGTTGTACAGCCCCTTCACGTACCATCCCAGATGCTTGCGGAACTCGTAGGCGGCGCCATCGGGATCCAGTTCGTAATCCTGCACCATGCGCACGTGATCAAGCGCGATGCGAAAGCGTTCCTCCACGCCCGGTGTGGCCGGTACGGGCGCTCCGTCCAAGAGCGCCCGCGCCTGATGGAAGATCCACGGCTGTCCGAACGACCCGCGTCCCACCATGATGCCGCTCGCGCGCGTGTGCTCGTACATGCGCACCACGTCCTCGGGCGACTTGATGTCGCCGTTGCCGATGACCGGAATGTCGAGCGCCTCGGACACGGCCGCGATCTCGTCCCAATTTGCCTTGCCCGTGTACATCTGCGTGCGAGTGCGTGCGTGAAGCGTGAGCACTCGTGCGCCCGCGTCCTGGCACACCAACCCGATCTTGACCGGATCACGCATCTCCTCGTTCCAACCGCTTCGAATCTTTACGGTGACCGGCAAGTGCGTGGCTGCGGCCACCGCGCGAATGATATCGCGCACCAACGACAGATCGCGCAGGCAGCCGGAGCCCCCATTTCGCTTGACCACCTTTTTGACCGGGCACCCAAAGTTGATGTCCACGAACTCGGGCTGAAACACGTCGGTGACGAGCGCGGCTGCGTCGGCCATGGCCGCCGGATCAGAGCCAAAGATCTGCACGCCGATCGTGCGCTCGTCGGCGGAGAACCGGAGTTTGGAGAGAGTGGCCTCATTCTCGCGCCGGATGCCCTCCGCCGACAGGAACTCCGTGACCACGACGTCGGCACCGTGCGCACGGCACAGCCGCCGGAACGGCGATTCCGACACGCCGGCCATGGGCGCGAGAAACAACGGCATCGCGTGCGGTACCGGATACGGGAACATCTTGGCAGTCTTCACCTTCGAAAGTTAGCCGCGCCGGGAGCAACCGGCAACGGATGAGTGCGGCGCCCGTTTGACATAGGGGCCGCGACGGTTAGCATTCAGGGCTATGGAACTCCGAGAATTCTTTTCCGAAGACGCCGTCAAACTTGAGCTCGAAGGCACCACGAAAGACGAGGTGCTCAAGGAACTCATCTCCCTCCTCAAGCTCGATGAGAAGGCCGAGGGGATGTTGTTTAAAATGCTCAAGCGCCGTGAGAATCTGGGTTCTACGGGCATCGGGCGCGGCATCGCCATCCCGCACTGTCGCTCGCTCGTCGTCAATCGCCTTCGTGTCGCGTTCGGCCGCAAGGCGTCGGGGCTCGACTTCAAGGCCATTGACGACAAGCCCGTGCACTTCATGTTCCTGATCGTCGCGCCGCCGCTCGAGGTTTCCAACCAGTACCTGCCCGTACTTGGCAAAATCGCGCAGTTCAGCAAGGAGCCCGATGTGCCACAGCGACTGCTCACGCTGCCCACACCGGCGGATTTCATGGCGCTGCTCGAAGAAAAGAAGATCTGACCGGCGGCGCGCTTAGTCTCCGGGCAGCGCGCGCGCGGGAGCCGCATCGATTTGCACGCGCGCAATATCGCCGCGCAGACGCACCACAACGCGCCACGTTTGCAGGATAGCGGCCGTGGCGAGACCGGCGGTCAGCCCCCACCACAGTCCTCGCTCGCGCAGTGGTGTCAGGAAACCGAGCGCGGCACCGAGTGGCACGCCGACGCCCCAAAACGCCACCATGTGCAGGATGGCGGGGACGCGCGTGTCGCCCGTGCCGCGCAGCACACCGCTCGTCACCGCCTGTGTGCCGTCGAACACCTGAAACACGCCGGCGATCGGAATCAGCGAGATCGCGACCGCGATCGTGGCGGCATCCTGTGTGTAGCGCGTTGCAAGGAAGCTCGGCACGGCGATGAACACGGCCGCGCTGCAGCACATGAACGCCACCGCACACACAATCGCGGCCGCGGCGTCGCGTCGCGCCGTGGTGACGTCTCCGCGCCCGATGGCGCGACCAACAACTGCGGCCGCAGCGCCAGAAAACCCAAGCGGCACCATGAACGTCAACGCCGCCATGTTAAGCGCGATTTCGTGCCCGGCCAGCGACGCGGTTCCCATCCACCCCATAAAGATGGTGGTGATGCCAAAAGCGAACGCCTCAAAGAACCACTGCGTGCCGATCGGGACGCCGATGCCGATCATCCTGGCGAGCGGTGCCCATTGCCACACCTCCGGTCGCCACGGGCGCACGCTGGCGCGCAACAACGGCCACGCCAGCGCGAGCAGCATGATCGCCATCGCCCACTGTGAAATCGCCGTTGCCCAGCCGGCGCCAACCACGCCCATCGCGGGAAACCCGAAGTTGCCGTAGATGAGCGCATAGTTGGCGAGCGCATTGATGACGTTCGCCCCGATCACCGCAATCACGATCGGGCGTACCGGGCCCATCGCCTGCAACGTTTGTCGCCACACATTAAACAGCAGAAACGGGAGCACGCCGAGTAAACGTCGCCGAGAGTACATCGCCGTGGGTTCAATGACGTCTGCCGGTTGCTGCAACGCCGACAACACCCACTCGCCCGGTGCCAGCGCGAGCATGATGAGCACCGAGAGTGTAATCGCGAGGACCATGCCCCGCTGCACGCCGAGCGCGACACCGGCGTCGTCTCCCGCGCCGACGGCTTGCGCCACGACAGGATCGATGGCATACAACAACCCGATGCCGAAAATCGAGATGTTGAAAAAGTAGAAGTTGCCGAGGGCAACCGAGGCAATGGCGTAGCCTCCGAGCCGGCCCACCATCAAGGCGTCCACCACACCCATGAGTTGGATGCCAACACTCACGAACACGATCGGCGCCGCGATGCGGGCCATCTCGCGAAGGTCAGGGCCGAACGATTGGAGTCTGGTAATCATGGGAGTGGACGCAGCGCCGAAACCTGCAGAATAAACTAGCGGCGTCCCGTGATGCGGTGCCCGCCGTTTCCGCCGCCCGTGCTCAGCGAGCGGACGTCGTTTTCGTCTTTGCGCTGGTCACCAGCTCCCGGACTTCACGAAGCAGGCGCGGCGCATCGTACGGAATGCCATCCTTGATGGTCCAGGCGACGCCGGCGTTGGTGCCCGCGGCGGCGCCGTCGAGCGGCGGATAGAACACCTTGAGATCGGCGAGCGGATTGCCCTTCACCACAATTACATCGGCGAGGTGACCGGCGCGCAGTCGCCCCAGTCGCGCGTCTTCGCCAAGAATGCGTGCATTGTTGAGCGTTGCATGCTCCAGCACCTTGAGCGCCGGGAATCCCGCCTCCTGATGCAGCTCAAGCTCGCGAATCAGTCCGAAGCCGTACACCTGATAAATGAAACCTGCGTCTTCCCCGGCTCCGATCACACCACCGTACGACTCGAAATCCCGAAGCGCCTTGAACCAGATCTGATAGTTCTGCTTCCAGAACGTCTCGTCGATGGAGCTCCAGTTCGCAAAATATGAACCGTGACTGGCCGGATCCGGACGGAAGAACTTCTCGAGGGTGGGGTGCAGGTAATCCTTGAACCACGGTTGTGACTCGGCACGCTGCAAGTCGCGGCTCGCCTCGTAAATGTCGAGTGTCGGGTTCCACGCCACACCCGCCGATGCGAGTGATTTGAGTACCTCCTGGAGTTTGTCAGGATCTGCTTCGCGCCACAGTCGTCCGGCGAGGCGAAAGCGCATGCCCTCGTCGCTGTAGTTGAAGTCGGGCGGGAAGTTCTGCACGCCGCCGGGGATCGCCGCGTCGGGTACGCCGTACCAGTGTTCGATGCTCGTGAGACCACCGGCGGCCGCATCGCTCGCGTTGGCTTCATCAACGGCCATGTGATGCGCCGTGCGCAACCCGATTTTTTTCGCTTCATCGAGCAGTGGACCGTAGAACTCCCGATCCATGCCAAAGAGCTTCGTGCCGTCGGCGCCCATCGCCTTCAGATCGCGCACACGCTGACGGGTGTCCGCTTCGGTGAGCGGAATCGGCATGTAGTTGTAGCGCGCGTAGACGAACAGCCGCGGGGCCGCGATCTCGCCGCGTGCGCTGCGCTCACGCAACGCGAGCGTGCGCTCGGTGGTGCTGCTCACATCGCGCACCGTCGTAATGCCCATGCCGAGCCACAACTTGAGCTGATACTCGAGCGGCTGCGCGGTGCCACCGCGCTCTTCCTGCACATGTCCGTGCAGATTGATCAGCCCGGGCATGACGTACTGGCCGGTGCCATCGATTTCCGCGTCTCCCTGTGCCGGACGCCGCGCGTTGCCATCACGCACCGCCACCGGGTCGAGGTTGGCGATCTGCACGATGCGATTTCCCTCAATCACAACATCTTTCGGGCCCTCTGCAGGGGTCCCGTTTCCCTCAATGACCATCACGTTGCGAATGACGAGACGCTTCGGGCGCAGGCCATGCTGGGGAGCAGCGGCGGCTTGCGACCACAGCGACGAAGCGACGGACGCGCACAAGGCGAGCGCGACCAGAGATCTCGAGAGCATCTGGTACATGGGCGAAGGCGGGAGTCGGGACAGCAAGAGACAGACTCTCGAACCTGAGGGCAGGCGGTGCGCGTGTCAATCGCAGGCTTCACGAGCGAGGCGCACGCCACCAGGCAGCGGTCAATCCGTGGGAACGCGTCGCACCGGCCTTGCGTATATCCCTTACGGCCTGTGTTATCTTTCCGATCTCTGTCGTCTCCCTTCACTCCGGATAGTCTTATGATGCATCGCACGATTGGAACGTTTGCTCTTGTTGCACTGGCCGCCTGCGGTGGCGCGCCCAAGGATGACGCAGCGATGGCGCAGGCTGCTGCCGATTCCGCTGCTGCGGCTCAGGCTGCGATGGCCCCCGAGGCCCCTGCGCTTCAGGACATCGTTGGTACCGCCGCTGCTGCCGGCACCTTCAACACGCTGGCCGCCGCACTCACCGCCGCCGATCTTGTGGCGACGCTGCAGGGCCCGGGCCCGTTCACCGTGCTCGCCCCGACCGACGAAGCCTTCGCCAAGATCCCGGAAGCCGACCTGCAGGCGCTGCTCGCGAACAAGGAAGAGCTCACCAAGGTGCTCACGTACCACGTGATCGCTGGCAATGTGCCGGCCTCGCAGGTCACCACGCTGACCGAAGCCACCACGGTTGAAGGCCGCAAGATCACCATCGCGGTTGTCGACGGAAAGGTTGTGCTCAACGGCAAAGTGAATGTCACCGCGACCGACGTACAGGCCTCGAACGGCGTGATCCACGTGATCGACGCCGTGCTCATGCCGCCCAAGATGTAATCCCTGCGGTGCAGCACTGAGGCACTGATCGTCAAAGCGCCCGCCGATTCTCACTCGAATCGGCGGGCGCTTTGTTGTGTACGACGGCGACGCTATTCCCACTCAATCGTCGCCGGCGGCTTCGAACTCACGTCGTACACCACCCGATTGATGCCGTCCACTTCATTGATGATGCGGCTTGAAATGCGACCGAGCACTTCGTGTGGGAAAGCAAACCAGTCGGCCGTCATGCCGTCGGTGCTCGTCACGGCGCGCAGCGCAATCACATGTTCGTACGTGCGGCCGTCGCCCATCACACCCACCGATCGCACCGGCAGAAACACGGCGAATGCCTGCCAGATATCGTTGTACAATCCGGCGGCGCGAATCTCTTCGAGATAGATCGCGTCAGCGCGGCGGAGCATATCGACTTCATATTCGCTGACGGCGCCGAGCACACGAATCGCGAGGCCAGGCCCCGGAAACGGATGGCGGCCCACCATCTCCTCGGGCAATCCGAGTTCACGCCCGACATTGCGCACCTCGTCTTTGAACAGCTCGCGCAGTGGCTCGATGAGCGCGAACTTCATGCCGGGCTTGAGACCGCCCACGTTGTGATGTGTCTTGATCGTGGCGGACGGGCCGCCGGTGGCACTCACCGACTCGATCACGTCGGGATACAGCGTACCCTGCACCAGAAACGCCGCGTCCTTCCCTGCCTCGGCGGCGGCGTCCTCGAACACATCAATGAAGGTGTGCCCGATGATCGTGCGTTTTTTCTCCGGCTCCCCGACGCCGGCGAGCCCGGCCATGAAGCGTTCTTCCGCGCGCACGGTCACGAGCTTGATGCCCAGATGCGCACGGAAGGTGCGCTCCACCTGCTCGCGCTCGTGCAACCGCAGCAAGCCGGTATCCACGAAAATGCACGTCAGCTGATCGCCGATTGCCTTGTGCACGAGGGCCGCAGCCACCGAGGAATCCACGCCGCCGGAGAGCCCGCAGATTACATGTTTGTCACCCACCAGTTCACGGATGCGCGAGACTTCGAGATCGATGAAATGCCCGGGCGTCCACTCCGGCGACGCGTGACACACGTCGAAGAGGAAGTTCTCGATGATCTGCGCACCGCGCGCGGTATGCGCGACTTCGGCGTGGAACTGAATCGCGTGTATCGGTCGTGACTCGTGTCGAAATCCCGCGAGCGTGTTGCCGCTGCGCGCCGTGGCCACATAACCCTCAGGCACATCAGCCACGTGATCGCCGTGACTCATCCACACCGTGCTGCGCTCGCCGCGCTCGAAGCCGCCAAAGAGTCCGGCGTTCTCGATCACTTCGATCTCCGCGCGACCATACTCGCGGCGACCGCCGGCGGCCACGCGGCCGCCGGCGAGCTTCGCCAGCAACTGCATCCCGTAGCACACACCGAGCACCGGGGCGATGTCGAGCATCGCGGGATCGATCGTTGGCGCGCCTTCGTCGTTCACGGAATTGGGACCGCCCGACAAAATGATGCCGTCGGGCTGCCAATCGCGCACCCACTCCAGCGAGCGCGTCGCGACCGGATGAATCTCAGAGTAAACCCGTGCTTCGCGCACACGACGCGCGATGAGCTGCGTGAACTGTGATCCGCAGTCGAGAATCAGAATGCGACTACCCATCAGAACTTCCACTCCGGTCCGGTGAGCTTGAGAAACTCCACCGCCTTCGTGGAGAGATCGAGAATCGCCGCGGACGGCTCACCGTGCACCCAGCCGCACGCTTCGCCGGGATTCACGATGATGGTGTCACCGCGCATCTTCATCTCGGCGATATGCGTGAATCCATGCACCACGACTTGATGTTGTGTGAGCGAGCGTTCATGCACGTCGTTGATGTCATGCACCACCAGAATCTGTTGCCCGCCAAACTCGAAGCTGTGCGGTGATTCATACAACTCGGCGCCGATCGCGGACTGGGCCGCCGCGCGCAGTCCCTCCGGATCACCGTCATTGCGGCCGAACACACCCAGCAGCGGCACCTGCAGGTCCTGCATGGCGCGCAAGGTGAACGGCGAACACCAATCTCCGGCGTGAATGATCACGGAGACGCCCTCGGCGATCATGCGCTCCACCAGCGCGCGCACGGCCGGCACGCGGTCGTGACTGTCGGATAGCAAACCGATTTTCACTCAGGCACTCCTCCACTGGAGGTGCGCACGTTCGAGCCGCACCAGGTCTTCGAGACGCTCACGCTCTGTGACAACAGCGAAGCGATCCCCGTCCACGAGCACTTCCGCGGGCTTGGGGCGCGAGTTGTAGTTCGACGCCATCACGAATCCGTAGGCACCGGCCGTATGCACCGCGAGCAGATCGCCGGGCTCTACATCGGGCATGGCGCGCGCCAGCGCGAGAAAATCGCCGGATTCACACACGGGACCGACGACGTCAGCCACCACGTTGCCCTGCGACGCACCCACCGGCTCGATGCGATGAAAGGCCTGATAGTGGGACGGGCGCACGAGGTCATTCATGCCGGCATCCGTGATCACATATTCCTTGCCGCCACTTCGCTTGCGATAGAGTACACGCGCCAGCATCACCCCCGACTCCGCCACGAGAAAGCGCCCGGGTTCCAGCACGAGCGACATGCCGAGTCCGCGCACAGACTCCGCGACGCCGAGCGCAAAGCGCTCCACGTCCGCCGCCGCTTCGGTGTCGTAGGTGACCGCGAGTCCACCACCGATGTCAAGCCACTGGAGTGTGGACACACCCGCGTCGCGTAACCGCGCGATGAGCGGCTTGATGCGCGCCAGTGCGTCGGCGTAGGGCTCCCATGTGGCAATCTGCGATCCGATGTGCATGTCGAGCCCGACAAGCTTCACGTGCGGTAGCGCGTGCGCCAGCATCGCCACATGCTCGGCGTCGTCGTACGGGATACCGAACTTGTGGCCCTTGCCACCCGTGCGGATATACTCGTGTGGACTCTCAACGGTGACTTCGGGATTGATGCGCAAGGTGACCGGTGCGATCACACCACGCTCTGCCGCGACACTCTCGAGCAGACGCAGCTCACCCTCAGACTCGACGTTGATGAACAACACCTGCGCGCCGAGCGCGAGCGCAAGCTCCTCAGCGGTTTTGCCGACACCGCTGAAGACCACGTCGGCACCGCCGAATCCCGCCTCGCGCGCACGATACAACTCACCCGCCGACACGATGTCCACACCGGCACCGAGCTCGTGTAACGTGCGCAGCACCGCCAAATTCGAGTTGGCCTTCACACTGAAGTGAATCCGGTGCGGAACGTCTGGGAGCGCGTCCATCAGCGCCGACTCCAGTCGCCGGTACTGTTCACGGATTCGACCGGCACTGTACACATAGGTCGGTGTCCCAACGGCCTCCGCGACGCGCTCCAGCGACACGCCCTCGGCGAAGAGCATCCCGTCGACGCGCGTGAAACCAGTGCTCAGTACGCCTTCGCCCATAGGACCTCGCAGGTTGCGGGACGACCTGTCACCATGCACGTCGTGGGTGCCTCTGGTGACCGGAACTCGGGATCAGGGATGCACCGGATCGTGGCCTTGGTTTCAGCCTTGACCTGTGCTTCCACGGCGGGATCACCGCACCAGCCGGCATACACGAACGCGCCGTCGCCGGCCATCAGTTCCTTGAACTTGTCGTACGAGATGCGCTCGCGAATTGAGTTGGCTTCCAGTCGCGCACGCGCCGACTCGAGCATTTCCCGCTGCATCGCGTCGAGACGGGTCGGCAACTCGGTCGCCAGCGAGTCCATCGACACCGACGTCTTCTCGCGCGTGTCACGCCGGACCAGCATGCACGAGTTGGACGCCAGATCGCGCGGCCCGATTTCCAGACGCAAAGGAATGCCGCGCAACTCCCAGTGGTAGTATTTGGCACCGGGCTTGATGCCCACCCGATCGTCGACGTGCATGCGAATGCGCTCGTGCTCGTGCTTCTTGAAGCTGCCGAGCGATTCGGCAATCGCCTTCGCTCTGGCCACCGTCGCCTCGCGTTCTTCGTCCGTTTTCCAGATGGGCACGATCACCACCTGAGTCGGGGCGAGTCGCGGCGGCAAACGCAGACCGGCGTCGTCACCGTGCGTCATCACCATGCCACCCACCATGCGCGTGCTCACGCCCCAGCTGGTATTCCACGCAAACGCCTGTTCACCCGTTTCCGTCTGGAACGACAGATCAAACGCCTTCGCGAAGTTCTGCCCGAGATTGTGCGAGGTGCCGGCTTGCAGCGCCTTGTTGTCCTGCATCATCGCTTCGCATGAATACGTGCGCAGCGCGCCGGCGAACTTCTCAGCGTCGGTTTTCAGTCCGGTGACCACCGGCATGGCGATGTACTCCTCCATGAAGGTGCGATAGACCCCGAGCATGCGACGCGCTTCTTCTTCGGCCTCATCATGCGAGACGTGCGCCGTGTGTCCCTCCTGCCAGAGGAACTCCATGGTGCGCAGGAACAGACGCGTGCGCATTTCCCATCGCACCACGTTCGCCCACTGATTGTAGAGCAGCGGCAGGTCGCGGTAGCTCTGCACCCACTTCGCAAACATCGAGTAGATGATCGTTTCTGACGTGGGACGCACCACCAGACGCTCTTCGAGCTGTTTGCCGCCACCATGTGTAACAACGGCGCATTCCGGGGCGAACCCCTCGACGTGCTCCGCTTCCTTCTGCATGAAGCTTTCCGGAATGAACAGCGGAAAATACGCGTTCACGTGTCCGGTGGCCTTGAACATGTCGTCGAGCGCACGCTGCATGCGCTCCCACACGCCGTAGCCGAGCGGGCGGATCACCATGCAACCGCGCACGGGCGAATAGTCGGCCAGTTCAGCGCGCAGTACCAGCTCGTTGTACCAGGCGCTGAAATCGTCGGCGCGGGTGGTCAGCTTCTTGTCGTCGGCCATGACAGTCGGGTCACAAAAGGGAAAGCCGGTCGTTGCATCAACGACCCAGCAGAGTCAGAATCGAAGTCAGATCGGCGCCTGCCGATGTCCAATCGGAGGTATCCACGGTCGTGCGCACGCCCGCGGTAGCGCTCAGCGTGCCGAGCGGCATCACGTCGGCGACCGTCGCATCCGAGAAAACCAGCGCGACGCGTGCACCGGCCTTTTGCGCATCCTTGATCTGCGCACTCGACTTGCGCGTGTGCAGTTTGTCGGCGCTGAGCGCGTACTCCACGCACACGTCGGCCGAGCGCAGCGCCGCCGCCGTTCGCAGAACCGTGGCAACGGGCGTGTTCGCTGCGGGAACGATCCAGACGTCGGGAGACAGCGTTCCAACGTCCGCCAGTTTGCCCCGCGCCTTGAGCAACTCGCCGAGCACCACGTCGCCCATTCCGAAGCCGAGCGCGGGCAGGTCAACATCACCAAGCGCCTGCAGCAGATTGTCGTAACGCCCACCGCCACAGATCGCGCGGAACTCGCCCTGCGCATCGAACAGTTCAAACACGATGCCCGTGTAGTAGGCAAGCCCACGCACGATGGTGAGATCGAGGCGCAGATAGTTGCCAACGCCGAATGCATCGAGGTGCGCGGCATACTCGGCGAACCGGTCGAGATGCACGGCGACATCGGGCGATCCACCAAAGCGCGCGCGCAGTGCGCTCACCGAATCGAACCCGCCAAAGCCGAGCACCGCATCACGTGCCACATCGGTCAACCCGGCCGCAGACAGTTTTGCGGAGGAGATCTCTCGCGGCTGTCGCTCCAGTTTGTCGAGCACGGCGTACACGGCCGGCCACGCATCCGCGTCGATGCCCACGTCCGCCAACAGCGCGTTGAGCAAACGACGATCCGAAACGCGCGCGTAGAAATCGCTGCGGTCGAGGCCGAACGCACAACAGATTTCAATGGCGACGGACAGGAGTTCCGCATCCGCCAGCACATCGGCTTCGCCCACGATGTCGACGTTGAGCTGAAAGTGCTCACGCAACCGTCCCTTCTGCTGACGCTCGTAGCGAAAGAGCTGCGGCACCGCGAACCACCGGACCGGCTTGCGCAGCGCCTGCGCCCGCGCCGCCACCATGCGCGAGAACGTTGGTGTCATCTCCGGGCGCATCGCTACGCCGCGACCGCCCTTGTCTTGGAATGAATAGAGTTGGCCGACGATTTCATCACCACTCTTGTGCGTGTACAGCTCGATCGGCTCGAGCGGTGGCCCGTCGTACTCCATGAACGCGTAACGCCGCACAATGCGGCGCCAGGTCTCGATGATGTGGGCCCGAAGGGCGAACTCGGCCGGATAAAAATCACGGAATCCGGGGAGGGCTTTAGGGGACATCCCTTCAACCTATTGAGCGAGAGGATCCACCGGCAAGCGCTCCATGACGTCACCCACCGTATGGAACGAACCGGTGGCGAGCACCGTTGCGGCCTCGCGCGTCGCGAAAGCGATGGCACGATCAAAATCATGCTCCAGATGCACCGTCGTCCCGGTCGCACGCGCCACCGCTGCGGCCTCCTCGGCGTCCCAGCGACGGCTGGCCGGCGCGGTCGGTGAGTCGCTGATCACGAACCCGTCGACGGCTGGCGCAAGCGTGTGCAGAATGCCGCGCCAGTCCTTGTCGCGCAGCACCGTGACCAGCGCCCAGAGCGGCCGTGGCACCGGCGACAGCGCCAGCGTCTCCACAATCGTGCGCGCACCGTCAGGATTGTGCGCCACGTCAAAGATCCACCGTCCAACCCGCTGGAAGCGTCCGGCCAGCCGAACGGTGGGCAGCACCTCGTCGAGAGCGTCCAGCGCCCCGCTCCAGGGACGACCGGCGGCCACGAGCATCGCAATGGCCGTGGCGGCGTTGTGCGCCTGGTAGCTGCCAACCAGCCCCGTCTGGAGCACCCTGGGAGCGCCGAGCAAGCCGTGCAGGGTGAATCGCGTTCCCTCGGGGGCAACCGAGACGTCGCGCACCTGCCAGTCACGCCCGGCGCGCGTGATCGGATGACTCCCGGCCGCAACGGCTGCGGCGAGAAGTACGGGCGCAACCTCCGATTGTGCATCGCCCAGCACGGCCGCCGCATCACGCTTGAAGACACCCGCCTTTTCCGCCGCCACCAACGCCAGCGTATCGCCGAGAAATTCCTGGTGATCAAGACCGATCGCGGTGACGCCAGCACACACTGGAGAGACTACATTCGTGGCGTCAAGCCGTCCGCCAAGGCCAACTTCGATGACCGCGACGTCCACGCCCGACCGAGCGAACCAGTCGAACGCCATCGCCGTCGTCACTTCGAAGAATGTCGCGCCCAACTGTTCCACCAGCGGGGCTTTGTCATCGAGCCACTGCACGATCTCGGCCGGCGGCATGGGAACACCGTCTACCACAATGCGTTCCCGGAAATCCACCAGATGTGGCGACGTGTATCGCCCGACGCGATGGCCGGCGTTCCGCAGCAGCGCATCCAGCGTGGTGACCACGCTGCCCTTGCCGTTGGTGCCGGCCACGTGAAAGACGGGGTACGCACGATGCGGATTTCCGATCGCTTTCAGGAACGCCTGCACCCGATCCAGCCCAAGTCGCCACACCCCGGTGGTGCGCGCGAACAGTGCTGCAAGTGCCAGCCGATAGTCTTCCGATGCCCCAATCGGGGCATCGGCTCCTCGCGGCGACGGGGAAAGTGGATTGTCGGTCAGGCTTCGACGTAGCCGGCGCCGGCCGGTCGCCCGGTCATGTGGCGCATGAGGCGAGACAGCGTCTCGCGCAGCTGTTTGCGATGCACGACGCTGTCGACCATACCATGATCCAGCAGGAACTCAGCCGTCTGAAATCCTTCGGGCAAATCCTGCCCAAGTGTCTGCTTGATGACACGCGGTCCGGCGAAGCCGATCACGGCGCCCGGCTCCGCCAGAATGGCGTCGCCAAGCATCGCAAAGCTGGCGCTCACACCACCGGTGGTGGGATTGGTGAGTACGCTGATATACGGAATCCGGCGCTCCGCGAGCTGTGACAACACCGCCGAGGCCTTGGCCATCTGCATGAGCGACAGCACGCCTTCCTGCATGCGTGCGCCACCTGACGCTGACAGGATGACCAGCGGATGTTTTCGCTCGAGACAGCGCAGCCCGAGCCGCGCGATTTTTTCGCCCACCACGCTGCCCATCGAGCCGCCCATGAACGCGAAGTCCATGACGCCCAGTCCCACGGGCAGCCCTTCGAGCGTTCCGGCGACGGTGAGGATCGCGTCTCCATCGCCGGCGTTGGCCAGCGCGCGCTTCAGGCGGCCGGGATAGTCGGGAAAGCCGAGCGGGTCGACCGACCGCAGCTCCATGCCCACCTCGAGCACGGACGTCTCGTCGAGCAGCATGGCGGCGTAATCGTGCGCCCGGAAACGACGGTGGAAGTCGCATTCGGGGCACACGTTGAAGTTCCGCAAGAACTTGTCGCGGATATCGGTGTGCCCGCACGCTTCACACTTTTCCCACGTGTCACGCGGAATCTCGAGGCGCTCGCGCGGCGGTTGCCGCGGCTTTTTGTCTTTTCGGAACCAGGCCATAGCGAGATAAGATCAGTGGAAGGCGCCGTGAAGGCTAGTGCCAGCCTCTACAGTCCGAGTCCGTCGGCCTGTCCGCGCCCTTCAGCGGAGATGCGCAGCAGAATGGCCACGGACAGCCAGCACATGAGAAGGAACGACCCACCGTAGCTGAAGAACGGTAGCGGAATTCCGGTGATCGGCATCAGGTTGAGCGTCATGCCGACGTTCACGACGACGTGGACAAACCACCCCGCCGCCAGACCGATCGCCACGAGCCCTCCGAACGCTTCACTGCCTCGCTGGGCGACACGTGTACAGCGAAAGAACAGTGCCAGAAACAGGGCGAGTGCTACGCTGACACCGATAAATCCGAGCTCTTCTCCAACCACCGCGAAGATGAAATCGGTTTCGTGTTCGGGAAGAAAGCCGAGTCGCTTCTGCGTTCCGAGCGTGAACCCCTTGCCGGTGATGCCGCCGGACCCGATCGCGTATTGCGACTGCATGACCTGATAGCCGGCATTCCGCGGATCGTAGGACGGATCGAGAAAGACGAGTAGCCGTCGCTGACTGTAGGCCGGCATGCGGTCCCAGATCAGCGGTGCAACGACGCCAGTGACCACGTTGACGACCACCAGGATCACGCCTTCCACCAGGTACGGACGATACCAGAACACCAGCGCGAGCAGGATCAGGAACCACGCGCCCCACACGCCCGTGCTGAAGGCGAGCACGAGGCTGATGCCCGGGCTGGCCAGCATCACCAACAGTGGCCACGGCACGCCGAACCAGAACAGCATCACGAAGCAGATGCCGACGAACACCAGCCCGGTCCCGAGATCCGGCTGGGCCATGATCAACAGCCAGGGAACCGCCACGACAAGCAGCGGTTGCCAGAGATCGAGCAACGAGCGTGGCGTATTGCGCATCCCAGTCAGCACTTTGGCGAGCATCAGCACCACGGCGACTTTCGCCAGCTCCGAAGGCTGGCCTAACCTCGTGCCGCCAATGGTGAGCCACCCCTTCATGCTTTCTGCCGTGCCCGCACCCGAGCCAAACAACAAGGTGACGGTGAGCAGCGACACGGCGAGCGCATAGAACGGCCACGCGCTCCACTCGATCAGGCGAACAGAGGCTTTGCTCACGACCCACGCGACCACCAGTGCCAACGTGAGCCAGACGAGTTGTTTCTGCCACAGCGTCGCCAGGCGCGCGGCCGGCACGTCGGTCTGTCCTGACGAATACACCATCGCCACGCCGAATGCAGACAGCAGCAGCGCAACCACGAGCAGCGGATAGTCGATGCCGGTCGTCCGGCTGACCCGACTGTTCATGGATCCGTCATTGTGCAGCGGTGGACGCCGATGCATTGACGAGCGACACATTCAGATATCGCTCCATCACCTTGGTGGCGATGCGTGCGGCCGCATACCCATGCAAGCCATACTCCAGAAATACGGCCACGACGATCTGCGGCTTCTCGTACGGGGCGAAACCGACAAACCAGGCGTGGTCCGGGTTGGGCGGATTCTGCGCGGTGCCGGTCTTTCCGGCGACGACGATGCCCTGTAGCGCGGCGCTTCCCGCAGTCCCGCGCCCTGACACCACGTCGGCCATGGCGGACCGCAATGCGGCCAACTGCTCCGGTTTGAGCGAGAACAGCTGTTTGCGCTCCACTGCCGTTTCGATCAAATGCGGCGGGGCGGCAGCGCCGTCCGTGGCCAGCGCAGTGTAGAAGCGTGCCATGTTGATGACCGTCTGTGCGTTTTCTCCCTGCCCGATGCTCAGATTCAGAACCACCGCGTTCGTCCATCCGCGCGCGCCGTACTTGCTGTTGTAATACGCGGTGACATTCGAGTCGGGGAAACTCGACCGTTCTTCGTACGGCAGATCGATGGCAGTGCGTTCGCCGAAACCAAGTCGCAAGCCGCCAGCGACCAGATTGGTGAGGCCGATCTTGAGGCCGAGCTGATAGAAGTACACATCGCACGAGTTGGCGATGGCCTGCGCGAGGTTCACGTTGCCGTGTCCTTCCGGCTTCCAGCACTTGAACCGCCGCGAGCCGAACTGGTAACCACCCGTACAAGGCACCTGCATGTGGGTGTTAATTTCGACGAGCCCCTGCTCCATTCCAATGATCGATGTGGCCAGCTTCCACGTCGAGGCAGGCTCGTACCGTCCCTGAATCGCCTTGTTGTAAAGTGGTCGTGCAGGATCTTCCAGCAGCTGTTTGAAGTAGCCGGCGGGAATGCCGCCGGTGAATCGATTGGCGTCGAACGTCGGGCCGCTGTACAGCGCCAACACGCCACCCGTCTCGGGGTCGAGCGCCACCACTGCGCCGCGCAGCGAATCGCCGTACGTCTCGTGAATGAAGCGTTGCAAGTCGAGGTCGAGTGTACTGCGGATGGCCGCCGGCGGTTGCGGCGCGATATCGGCGCGAACGCCTTGATCACGTACCACGCGTCCCCGCGCGTCGACTTCCACAAACCGACTGCCCTCGATACCGCGGAGCCGCGATTCATATTCGCGCTCAAGCCCACTCTTACCGATGTGCTGTCCGGCTTTGTACGTGCTGTCGAACTTCGGCAGCCGCAGTTCTTCTTCGCTGATCTCGCTCGTGTAGCCGATGATCGCCGCAATCGCTTCGCCATCGGGATAGTATCGCTTGGGACTGTTCTCGATGATGAGCGATGGGAACTGTACACGCCGTTCTTCAAGCGCCGAGACGACGTCGAATGAGGCATCGTTGAAGATGACCGCCGGTCGATTGCGCGCGCGCTCGAAACGGCGCATCACAAGATTGCGCTGCGTCTCGTCAATGGGAATGACCTTGCTCAGCGCATCGAGCGCGGCGTTGAGGGAGTCGGCACTCGGGCTCAGCAGCGAGACCGTGTAGCCGGGAAGGTTTTCCGCGATAATCTCCCCGTTGCGATCGTAGATGATGCCGCGCGGCGCGACGAGCGGGACTTCACGCAGCCGCTGGCCGTCCACTTGCATCGCATATTCGGTACTGCGCAGCACCTGTGCGCGAAAAAAGCCCAGTCCCAGCGCGGCAATCACCAGCGCCACCACCGTGCGAGCTGCCCGGGCGCGACGTGCCACTTCATTCGGATGATAGGTCATGCAGATCTCCAATGCATCGAATGACTCAGCGGCGGCGATGAGTCGCGCGTCGCGTGCCGAACACGGGCCGGGCGAGCAACAGCAACATCACGCCAACCACGGCCGTCAGTGCCGCCGCCAGCGGTGACCACAGCAACAATTGCACCAACACCTGACCGTCCGGGACGCCGCCGCTGATCAGCACATACACCACGTCGTACGCCCATTTCCCCAGAAACACAAAGAGTGCCGTGAGCCCCAGGTTGTCGGCAAAAAACACCGCCTTGAGCCAGGACGCGCCGAAAGCCACGATGGTAAACGCCAGTGCCGAGGTACCAAGTCCCTGCAACGCCAGCGAGTCCATGCCAATTCCCGAGACAAAACCAATCACTGCCGCTGCGCCGGGACGCACGCGCACCGCCGCGAACAGCACGGCGAGGCACAAAAAGTCAATTGGCACGGGACCGCCAATCAGTGGCCGCAGCGAAAAGTGTGCGGCGACCAGCACCACGAACACCGCGACGGCGCGCAACACATTCCACGGGTTCATTCCACACCTCCCGGTGGCACGGTCCGCGGCGGCATGGTATCCGGTGGTGGACGAATTGGCGGCGAGATCGAAGGCGAGATCGACGGCGGGCGAACGGTAGGCGCGGGCCCGAGCGGCGCCAGCATGGAATCGGCGCGCGCACTATCGGACGCCGCCAGCAGCGCGGCCCGCCGCGCCGCCAGCTCCGCCAGCGCGGCCAGTTTCGCCGCCGAGTCACTCGCCGCCACGATCGCGCGCGCGGCCGAGTCGGCCGAGGCAACATCGGTCCACACTTGCGATACGCCACCCGCCACGCGTGACGGTAGCAGCAACACGACGGCCGACAACGTACTCGGCAGCACGCTGGGCTTGAGCAGATATGTGCGCGCCCAACGTTCCGTGGTCGGAATCTCGCTGATGACGGTACCGATCGAGATACCGCGCGGATACGTCGCACCGAGCCCGGAACTGACGATGAGCGTGCCGGAATCGAGCGAGGCGCGAAACGGAACACCGCGCAACTCCAGCAAATAACGTTCGGGTCCGCTCACCAGATGCGGCTTCACAATGCCGAACGCGGACTCATCCGCGCTCATCGCACTCACGCCGAAGTCCGGGTGTGCCCACGTAATGGCCACGCTGCGCGCGGGATCACTCGACTCCACCATGCCGACGAGCCCGTCGGCCGTCACCACCGGCGTGAACGCATTTACGCCCACCGCACTGCCCGCACCGATCGTGATGGTGAAGTCGTCGGTCAGGCCGGCGGGATGAAAGGCTTCGGCGACCACGAATCCGTCCCGGAGGCGACCCGCGAGTCCGAGCAGGCGTCGCAGCGATTCGTTTTCTGCGGCCAACGCAGGCGCAGTAGCCGCTTGTGCGGCCGAGGCGCCGCGCAACGCCAGGTCGTCATCACGCGCCGTGATGGCCGCGCGCACGGTCTCGGCCTGCGCTTGCACCGTGAGTAACGGCGCGAGCACCGTGCGTCGGATGGTGGTGGCAATCGGCTCGCCCAGGCGATCAGGAAGTAACAGCGCAATCACGGACAGGATGCAACACGCGAGAAGCAATCCCGTGTCGAGCCGACTGCTGTTGCTACGCGCGTTCCGGGATGACACGACGCGCGATCAGGTCGTGAGAACCGACCAGTACTTCTCTTCGTCGTCGAGAATCTTTCCTGTGCCGCGCACGACACAAGTGAGCGGATCCTCATCGACGTGGATCGGCAAACCGGTTTCCTGACTGAGCAACACATCGAGCCCGCGAATGAGCGCGCCGCCACCGGTCATGACGATGCCGCGATCGACAATGTCCGAGGCAAGTTCAGGCGGCGTGATTTCCAGCGCACGACGCACGGCGTCCACGATTTGCTGAATCGGTTCCTGCACCGCTTCGCGAATCTCACTCGAATGCACGCGTACCGTTTTCGGAATGCCGGAGACAAGATCGCGTCCCTTCACCTGCATCTCGCGTTCTTCGCCAACGGGATACGCCGAGCCGATCTGAATCTTCACCTGCTCCGCGGTGGGTTCACCAATGAGCAGGTTGTAGTTCTTGCGCATGAACTGCACGATGCTCATATCGAGTTCATCACCACCGGTGCGAATCGACGTGTCACTCACAATGCCGCTGAGTGCAATGACGGCGATCTCCGTGGTGCCACCGCCGATATCGATCACCATATTGCCGGTTGGTGAATCGACCGGAAGCCCGACCCCGATCGCCGCGGCCATGGGCTCGGTGACCATGAACACTTCTTTGGCACCCGCACCGAGTGCCGAGTCGCGCACTGCACGCTTTTCGACTTCCGTGATGCCGGACGGCACGCACACAATCACGCGCGGCTTCACTTTGAAGACGTGCTTGTCGATCACGAGCGTGAGGAAATAGCGCAGCATCTTTTCCGTGACGTCAAAGTCGGCGATCACGCCGTCCTTCATGGGCCGCACGGCGATGATACCCTCAGGCGTTCGGCCGAGCATGCGTTTCGCTTCGAGGCCAACACCCTTGATCTTTCTGGTCTCGCGGTCGAGCGCGACCACGGAGGGTTCGTTAAGCACGATGCCCTCGCCCTTCACGTAGATGAGCGTGTTCGCCGTGCCGAGGTCGACGGCAATGGCATTTGCGGGAAACAGCGACGCCTTCTTGAAGGGCCAGAACATCCAATCACCAGGGGCGCGCGAGGCGCAAATAACGCGAAGATTGACGGGTCCTGAAACACCGGCGGGCGACTCCCTGGCGCGTCGCCTCCCCCTTCCGAGAGAGGCGGACCACCAACGAACCGCCCATGCGAGCAGGACCACGGGACAGATTAGGAACTTAAGCTATCGGTTGACCCAAAAGGGCACAAGCGATTGTGGGACAGTGATCTAGCCCACAAGAACGGGGGTCGGGCGGAGGGTTTGACGACCGGCGCCCGAGGACTCCCCCACTCAGTTCAGAAACTGGTCCGCTTCCTGGTACGGCAGCGCAAACGAATCGGCGACGGCCTGATACGTGACCACGCCACCGGTCATGTTCAGCCCCTTCCGCAGTGACGAGTTGTCGCGCAACGCCGCCTTCCATCCCTTGTTCGCCAGCAACACGGCGTACGGCATCGTGGCGTTCGTGAGCGCCAGCGTGGAGGTGCGTGGCACCGCCCCCGGCATGTTGGCCACGCCGTAGTGAATCACACCGTCCACCACGTACGTGGGATCTTCGTGCGTGGTGGGTTTGATCGTCTCGACGCAACCGCCCTGGTCCACGGCCACGTCCACAATCACGGAGCCGGGACGCATACGCTTGAGATCTTCCCGACGAATGAGTCGCGGCGCCTTCGCGCCCGGAATCAGCACACCGCCGATCACCAGATCCGCCGTGCTGATCTGCTCGAGAATGTTGTGACGATTGCTGTGGATGAGCTGCACATTCGCCGGCATCACATCACTCAAATAGCGCAGGCGCTCCAGTGACAGATCAAGAATCACCGTCTTCGCACCAAGACCAGCGGCCATCTTTGCGGCGTTCGTGCCCACAACACCGCCACCGAGAATCACGACCTTGCCCGGCACGACGCCCGGCACGCCACCGAGCAGCACACCGCGCCCGCCGTACAACTTCTCCAGATACTTTGCGCCCTCCTGCACCGCCATGCGTCCCGCGACTTCCGACATCGGCGTGAGCAATGGCAACTCGCGCGTCGGCAACTCGACCGTCTCGTACGCGATGCACGTCGCACCGCTCGCCAGATGTGCCCGCGTCAACTCTTCGTCCGCGGCAAAATGCAGATACGTAAACAGGGTGAGCTCCTTGTGCAGATACTTCCACTCGGACGCGATCGGCTCCTTCACCTTCATCAGCAGATCAGCGCTGCCCCACACCTTCTCGGCCGTGGGCACAATAGTTGCGCCCACCGCCTGATAATCCGAATCCTCGAATCCACTGCCGATGCCGGCGCCGGATTGCACAAATACGCTATGGCCGGCCGTGACCAGTGCTTCGGCACCAGCGGGCACCAGCGCCACACGGTTCTCGTTCGTCTTGATCTCGCTCGGTACGCCGATACGCATGGCTGTCAGAATCAAATGGGGAGTGTTCGGTCAGCGCACGGCCCTGGGGCCGTGACTGACGAGGGTCATACGCGTTGGATCAAAATACTCACAGGCCACGTCGGCCACCGCCGCCACATCAATCGCGTCAACGTCGGCGAGCATCTCGTCCACCGTGCGCACGGGTTCATGATACAACGCCGACGTGGCGGCGCGATACATGCGCGCGCTGACGCTTTCCATCGACATCACCAGCTGTCCCGCCAACTGCTGCCGACCGGCGGCGATCTCCGCCTCGGGCAACCCGTTGGCACACACGTCGGCCACGATCTCTCGCACGGCGTCGACGGCTTTTTGCGCGGTGGCCGGCGCACTGGCGAGATACACTCCGTGATGCCCAACGTCTGAGTAGGGCGAGTGGAAGTGATACACGCTGTACGCGAAGCCGAGCTCTTCGCGAACGCGCTGGAACAACCGGCTGCTCATGCCACCACCAAGCAACGTGCTGAGCAGTTCAAACGCGTAGCGCCGCTTCTCGCCGTGGCGCGGCCCCTCGGCGCCCAGCACCACATGCACCTGCGCAATATCCTTGCGCGCATGATGCACCTGCACGCCCTGCAGGGCCGTGGCGGGTACCACCACGCTCGCCGGCACACTCACCGCCGGTTGATCAAGCCAGCCGTGTTTGCTCAGCACCTCGAGCAGCTCTTCGTGCGTGACATTGCCGGCGGCTGCCACCACCAGTCCCGCGGGCCGATAGCGTGTGGCGCGCAGCTCGCGCAGGTGATCGCCCGTGAGCGACTGCACCGTGTCGCGGGTTCCCAGAATACGAAACGCGTGGGGATGACTCCCCCACATCGCTTCGTTGTGCAGGTCGAACACCACATCGTCCGGCGTGTCTTCCACCATGGCGATCTCTTCGAGAATCACCTGGCGCTCAAGTGTGAGATCGTCATCACTCAGCCGCGCGTTGAACACGAGATCGCCGATCACTTCGACAGCAACGTCGAGATGCCGATCGAGCACTCGGGCCTGATACGAGGTGAACTCCCGTTCTGTGTAGGCATCGAGCGAGCCACCAAGCGACTCGAGCGCCAGCGCCAGATCTTTGGCCGACCGCGTGGCCGTGCCTTTGAACACCATGTGTTCGAGCAGATGCGCCAGCCCCATCTGCCCGGCCGTTTCGTGCAGCGTGCCGTAGCGAACCCACGCGCCAAACGCCACGGTGCGACGCCCCGGTACGAACTCGGAGAGCACTGTGAGCCCGTTCGCGCAATCCGTACGACGCACACCGGCCGGTGTCTCGAAAGACACCGGCCGGTGAACGTGATCAAGCACGGACGACGCGAGCAGCGTACGCGTGCTCAGCGCCGCTCCCGTCCGCGACCGCCACCGCCACCGCCGCCACTGCGGCCGCCACGATCACGATCGCCACCCTCACGCGGCGGACGCGATTCACGCGCTTCCGACGGATCGGGCTCCGGCATGCCCTCTGGACGCGGCTCCAGCGCCTTCATCGACAAGCGCAAGCGTCCACGCTCGTCACGGTCGACCAACTTCACACGCACGACATCGCCCTTCTTGACGACGTCTTCGGTGTTGGCCACCCGCTCGTGCTTGAGCTCGGAAATGTGGAGCAGCGCTTCGGTGCCCGGCATGATCTCAACAAATGCGCCGAACGCCGTCGTGCTCTTCACCACACCTTCGTAGATATCACCAACGACCGGCTCGGCGGTAAGCGATGCGATCATCTGACGCGCGCGCTCCATCGACTCGCCACCAACCGCCGCAATCGTGACGGTGCCGTCGTCTTCCACGCTGAGCGTGGCGCCGGTTTCGTCCTGAATGCCACGGATCGTCTTGCCCTTGGGGCCGATGAGATCGCCGATCTTGTCGGTGGGGATCTTCATGGTGACAATGCGCGGTGCGTACGCGGAGAGTTCCTCGCGCGGTGCGGCCAGGGCCTTGTCCATTTCACTGAGGATGTGCAGACGGCCAACACGCGCCTGCTCCAGCGCCTCTTCCATGATCTTGAGGTCGAGCCCCTCGATCTTGATGTCCATCTGGATGGACGTGATGCCATCACGCGTACCGGCCACCTTGAAGTCCATGTCGCCGAGATGATCTTCGGTGCCAAGAATATCGGTGAGGATCGCGTAACGCTTGCCATCGGAGATGAGTCCCATTGCCACACCGGCGACGGCGGCCCTGAGCGGCACACCAGCGTCGAACATCGCGAGTGAACCACCGCATACCGACGCCATGGAAGACGAGCCGTTGGATTCGAGCACGTCGGAGACGATGCGAATCGTGTACGGGAAATCTTCAAACGCCGGCAGCACGGCCTGCAGTGCGCGCTCGGCGAGATTGCCGTGACCGATTTCGCGGCGGCTGGTGCCACGCATCGGACGCACTTCACCGGTCGAGAAGGGCGGGAAGTTGTAGTGCAGCATGAAGGTCTTCAGCGTTTCCTTGGATTCGTTGACCGAATCCATACGCTGCGCATCGGCCTGCGTGCCGAGCGTGGCGACAACGAGCGCCTGCGTCTGGCCGCGCGTGAAGAGCGCCGAGCCGTGCGTGCGTGGCAGCAGTCGCGTGTCAACGCTGATATCGCGGATTTCATCGGCTTTGCGACCATCAACACGCTTCTTGGTGTCGAGCACCTGATTGCGCAGCGCGTAGTACTCCACATCGCCGAGCAGCGTGTGAATGTCCTTGGAGTTGTCAGGGAACTCGGCCAGCAATCCTTCGGCCAGTTCTTTCTTGGTGCGCTCCACGGCTTCGATGCGCGTGTGCTTGTCCTTCTGGTTGATGGCCGCGGCGATCTGTCCTTCCGCGAGTGCCTTGACGCGAATGGCAACACCTTCGGGTGCCTCCGCCTTTTTCCAGGACATCTTGGGCTGCGGCGCCTTGGCGAGCAACTCGTTCTGCATGCTGATGAGTTCGTTGATTCCCGTATGCGAAATCGTGAGCGCTTCGAGCACGTCGGCTTCCGACACCTCGAGGGCACCACCTTCCACCATCACGATGGACTTTTCGGAACCGGCGACCACGAGCTCCATATCGGAAAACTCGCGCTGCTGGAACGTGGGGTTGAGCACCCAGTGTCCCTGCACGCGGCCAATGCGCACACCCGCAATGGGCTCCTTGAACGGGATGCGCGAGTTGTTCAGCGCAAACGAAGTCGCGAGCAGCGCGAGCACGTCGGCGTCATTCTCCTGATCGGCCGAGATCACGTACACGAACACCTGCACTTCGTTCTTAAAGCCTTCCGGGAAGAGCGGACGGATGGAGCGGTCGATCACGCGGCACGACAGGATTTCGTGGTCGTTCGGACGGCCTTCGCGCTTGATGAAACCGCCGGGAAACTTACCGGCGGCGTAGGTGCGCTCTTTGTATTCGACCGTGAGCGGGAAGAACGGGAGATGGCTTTCGTTGTCACTGACGGTGACCGCGGCGAGGACGACGGTGTCGCCGAACTGTACCAGCGCAGACCCTGCTGCCTGCTTGGCCATGCGGCCCGTCTCGATGACGAGCTGGCGGCCTGCGAAGGTCCGCTCGATTCTTTGCATCATTGCGTAGTTGCTTTGTGGTTGCTTGCTGCCAGAAAAGAAATCGCGCGGGTGGCAGCATGCCCCCGCGCGA